>NZ_JBQCJW010000003.1:77900-157867 GCF_051967575.1 Solibacillus silvestris | reverse complement strand
AGCCGAGGAAAAACCGGAACAGCCGAAAGCACCGGAAGCCGAGGAAAAACCGGAACAGCCGAAAGCACCGGAAGCCGAGGAAAAACCGGAACAACCGAAAGCACCAGGCTCAACGGCAACTCAGCCAAACGGTTCGAACAATACGAAGGAACCATCTTCTCCAGTGGCTTCCAATACATCCGATATTGCTGCGATTGAAGCAGCAGTTGTCGAATTAACAAATGCTGAGCGTGTGAAAGCAGGCTTGCAACCATTAAAAACTTATGCTCCATTAATGGCAGCGGCTCGTGAAAAATCACAGGATATGAAAGATAAAAACTATTTCTCTCATACAAGCCCAACGTACGGTAGTCCATTCGATCGATTGAATGCACTTGGCATTAGCTATAAAGCAGCTGGTGAAAATATCGCCAAAGGTCAGCGTACAGCTGAAGAAGTTGTAACTGCTTGGATGAATTCCGAAGGTCACCGCGCAAATATTTTAAATGCAAACTTCACGCATATCGGTGTTGGTTATGTGAAAGACGGGAATATTTGGACGCAGCAATTCATTAAACAATAATGGCTTGACCACAGATTTATTAGAATATAAAATCGATGGTAATAAAGTAAATAAAATGATGATAAAGCACTTCCTGATGATCTAAAAAATCGTAAAGGAGGTGCTTTGTTCATTTTTGCAAAAGAAAGATTGTCAATATTTTATTGCTAGGCAAAACCAATCATTATTAGGCTGCATATGTTTAGCGGAAAAATCGTCATTTGACAATAGTAACAACTCGTTGTTAAAATAAGGTTGTTGCTTTTGTTAGTTAACAAATTTTTTTTAGGGGATGAAACGATGAAAAAATTTAAAACGATAAGTATTGGTTTAGGAATATCTTCAGCGCTTTTTTTAGCTGCGTGTGGTGACAATACAGAGAGTAACAAGGCGGCCGGGGATTCACTTAGCATTGGAGAACAAGTAGGATATACGATTGTAGGGATTGAACCAGGTGCAGGGTTAACAGGTCTTTCGCAAGACGCATTACAGCAATATGAAAATTTGGAAGGCTGGACGCTGCAGGAAAGTTCAACAGCTGGAATGATTGGTACACTCGATCAAGCAATACGGAATGAAGAACCAGTCATTGTGACAGGCTGGACGCCGCACTGGAAGTTTTCTGCCTATGATTTGAAAATACTTGAAGACCCTAAAGGTGTTCTAGGCGGGGCGGAAAATATTAATACACTTGTAAGAAAGGGCTTCGAACAAGACTTGCCTGATGTATATACAGTGCTTGACCGATTTTATTGGGAACCGGAAGACATGGAAAAAGTGATGTATGATGCCCAAGATGGAGATTTTGATACGGCTGCGGCTGATTGGGTAAAGGCGAATGGAAGCAAGGTAGAGGAATGGACAAAGGGGATAGCACAAGGAAATGGCGAAAAAGTGAAATTGGTTACAACACCATGGGATTCCGAATTTGCCTCGAGCAGCGTTATTAAAATTGTACTGGATAATTTAGGATATGAGGTGGACGTTATTCCAGTAGATCCTGCCATCATGTTCCAAGCGATTGCTACAGGTGAAGGGGATGCAACCGTGGCGCCATGGCTCCCGACTACTCACCAAGCATTTTATGAAAAGCATAAGGATGATGTAGTCGATTTAGGGGAAAATCTGGAAGGGACACAAAACGGCTTTGTTGTTCCATCTTATGTAGATATTGATTCCATTGAGGACTTGAAGCCGAAAGAGTAAAAATGAATAGGGAGCTAGAATCATTTGCCTATTCGCCATTCCATTTAAAATAATTCAAAACGAAAACGACTTAAGCGGTTATTATGACGCTTAAGTCGTTTCTTAAAATGTCGATAAGCCTGTAAATTCCTGGAACTGGTAAAACAGTTTCTTCCACAAAGTTTCATCTTTATATGCTTCGAATTCGACTGTGTATATGCCATTCTCATTTGACCAAAGGCGATTGAAATAACTGTTGACTTCCGCCGATAAGGAATGGGTAAGCGGCATGGAAATAAGAAGATTGCTTTCTAGATTATAGTCTGCCAAATTCCGTCGTGTAAAATTCGCCGAGCCGCCGATCATGAAAGCCTTGTCTTGTTTTTCGACAAATAAAAACTTGCTGTGGTATTGCTCTCCGTTTGTCGCATACCACCGGATATCAATATTTTCTTCCTCTATAAGTTCAGCGGCGACTTGGCGGTTCGGGATGCCGTTTTTCTCAATGCCGAATGCATCTTTGTTCGGATCCAGTATCATCTGGATTTTTGCACCCCGCTCGGCGGCTTCCTCCATTGCTTCGACAATATCACGATCTGCTATATAAAAGACACCGATTTTAATACGATCATTTTCAGTCGCTTCATGCAGCAATTGGAGCATTGCTTTTTTTATTTTCCCTTCTGTCAGCAATGTTATTTCAAGGTCGCCGGCAGAAGCGGATTTGGTGAATTCAACATGTTTGAGTTCAACATTCGCCAACTTTGCAACGGCTTGCTCGGATTGGTATAAAGCTTTCAAAATTTCGCCTTCAACGATGAATCCAATATTCGAATGGAAGCTGCTCCCGTCATGTGTTAAATTTGCCGATGTCAGCATTGCCCGCTGTTCGTTCATAATAATTTTCCGATGGTTCGCTTTAAAATTCAATAAATCCAAATAGGAGCCGATTGAAGCTTTTCCGCCATCGGGATTGAATGCATTCGGCAAAAATCCGTTTTCAGACGGCTTCCACCATTGGAAGTATGCACGCCAAATACTTGAATAGAGCGGATTTGAGTCTCTTAATGCTTTCATATCAGTCAATGCTACTTCAATATTATGTTCTGTCAGTTTTTCAAAAAAAGGATTTTTGTTCGATAAGTATAATGTATTCATTTTGTCGGTGATGACCGTTATTTGCATGTCAGGATTTTGCTGACGTTTTGCAATGAGCGCCTCCGTTATTTGCTCTGCTGAATTGGGATAGCCTCCTTTTGCCCGGTCATAATCGTCATTGTATAAAAACATATCGACGACCAAAAATTGCTCTGCTTCATTGATTAATTCAACAGCTTGATTAAACAGCTGCTGTTCCATTACACGTTCGTTATTTTGTTCATATGTAACATCATATAAAAATTGCACATTATCTGTTTGAAAAGTAGCGCTTTCCATCGAAATATTGGTAGGGAGCTTTTTATTGTATACGGTAATGCCAATGCCGACAGGGATAATTGTTATTATGAATCCTATAATGAAAAACCATCTTTTTTTATGTTTCATTTAATTCCTCCATTAATATATTTGAATTTTTTTAAGTGTATGAAATGTTCCTCACTATATTTACGTAAATTTTCAAAAAATGTTTCATGCGATAAATAATTTGATTTAAATCAACGCTGCTTTAATGAAACATAATATTTATGATTGCAATAATAGGGGTATGACCCATTACGGAATTTATAGTCAACGTTCATTTCATCAACATTTCATAACTGCGATGGATACAAACTAACTGTAGTAAGCTATGCAGCAAAAAAATGCTGAATTCGCTTGCAGCACGAACTCAGCATATATGTATAAGCGCACCGTAGCCGAGCTTTTCAATTCTTCCTGCAAAAGCTGGAGGTGCGCCAAGTATTGCTATTCCAAATAATCGTACTTTCGTGCCTCATCCGCATACTGCTGCGAAATTTGGCCGTTTAAACTATCCTCCTTTGACAGATGCAGTATTTCAAGTGCCGAGTACATATCCTCGCCGTCTTTGTCTTTATATAAATCATTGTAATGATCATAATCGCCTTCAAAGTCTGATGGAGTATCCGAATTTCCGTATTGTGCAACAAGTTGAAACGAATCTTCATTATCCTGGAGCTCGTCATCATTTTCCCTATTCGCAAATGAGTTATCTACTGCTGGAAGGATGTTTTCTTCTTCAATAGGACGGTCTGCCGGTACTGATTTTGCTTCGCTATGATCAATGCAAAATGTTGTATATGGTATGGCACGAAGTCGGTCATATGGAATTTCTGCGTGGCATTTTGCACAAACTCCGTATGTACCGTTTTCCATCCTTTCAAACGCGGCATTAACTTGTACCAGTAAATCCTCACTATGGACTTTTAACGCCATATCTTTTTCTCTGTCATATAATTCAGTGGCCAAATCTGCGGGATGATTGTCGATTGTCGATAATTCATCTGTAGCATCACGCAAACTGGCGCGGGCCAATATTTCGTTTTCGTTTATATTCACATCACCTATCAATTCATTTTTTTGTTCGATGAGCATCTTTTTTAGTTTGGACTGCTGTTTTTCAGTTAGCATTGTCATCAATTCCTTTCATTCATAGTATGAGCGAAATGACGTGAATTATTTAAAAACCGTGATGAACGCATTCGTATAGTTCACATGATATAGAGCAATACTATTTTGTATATTAATGCCTAATTATGTTTCATCAATCCATCCAAAAGGAGGAATTAAAATTGACAAACATTGAAAATATACTTTCCATCTTTGCCTTAGGTGGCATCAATGAAATTGGGAAAAATATGTATGTCATCGAATATGGAGAAGAGCTCATTGTCATTGACTGCGGTGCAAAATTTGCGGATAAAAGTTTATTGGGAGTAGATTTGATCATTCCGGATTTAAGTTATTTAGAGGAAAATAAGCATAAAATCAAAGGTTTAATTGTAACACATGGACATGAGGATCATATCGGCGGAATTCCATATATGCTGAAAAAATTGAATGTTCCTATTTATGCTTCCCGTTTTACGCTCGGCTTAATCGAAATCAAACTTAAGGAGCATAAATTACTAAGAGATGCGGAATTAATAGAGATTCAGGCGGATTCCCATATTGATTTTGAGCAAATAACGCTGACTTTTTTCAAAACAAGTCATAGCATCCCAGACTGTTTAGGCATCGTATTTCACACACCTGAAGGGAAAGTTGTGCATACAGGGGATTTTAAATTTGATTTTACGCCTGTCAATGATCAAGTTTCGGATATTCATAAAATGGCAGAACTCGGCACTGAAGGGGTGCTGGCGCTAATATCGGAAAGCACAAATGCTGAGCGTCCGGGATTTACGCCTTCCGAACAATTAATCGCAAGTCATTTAGAGGAAGAATTTCAAAAAGCGACGGGAAAAATTTTCATTTCTACGTTTGCTTCCAATGTCAATCGCATACAGCAAATCGTCGAGGCCGCCCAAAAAACAAATCGAAAACTTGTGTTGCTTGGGCGTAGCATGGTCAATGTAACTTCCGTTGCTACGCGACTCGGTTATTTAAACATTCCAAACTGGATGCTGATCGAATCAAAAGATATGAAAGAAATTCCGCCGGAGCGGGTCGTCATTTTATGTACAGGAAGTCAAGGTGAACCGCTGGCGGCACTATCCCGGCTTTCTACTGGCAGGAACCGCGATGTGAAAGTTGTACAGGGGGATACCGTTATTTTTGCTGCGTCCCCGATCCCTGGAAACGAAAAGGATGTTTCTAAAATCGTCGATAATTTATTTCAGCTTGGCGCAAAAGTTGTTTACGGAAGCTCCAGTATAACCGGAATGCATGTATCGGGCCATGGATATCAGGAAGACTTAAAATTGATGCTTACACTTATGAAGCCGAAATACTTCATTCCTATCCATGGAGAGTATCGCATGCTTCATATACACCGTTTATTGGCAGAGGCTGTTGGGGTTAAAGACAATCATTCATTTATTCTGAAAAATGGGGAAGTTGTAGATATTGCAGGTGGGATTGCCCGGCAAACGCGTGACATTTCCGCTGGTGATACGTACGTTGATGGGATGGGCAGCGATGAAGTAGGGGAGATTGTATTACGCGATCGCAGGCAGCTTTCAGAAGAAGGCATGCTCATTATTGTCGTGACGATCAGTCAATATGATGGATCGATTATTTCGGGTCCGGATAGTATTTCTCGCGGGTTTGTTTATGCAAAAGAATCTGAGGCATTGTTGAATGATATTAATGAAATAGCGAAGGCAGCTGTAACAAATTTTAACGAAGCGAACCCTTATGCAATGAAAAAAGCGATTAAAAAAGCTGTTGACCAGTATATTTTTACATTAAAAATGAAAAAGCCGATGATTTTACCAATTGTTATTGAAATATAACACTATGCCTGCTTCCAATTTAAAAACGGTCTCGAAAGTATAAGTTTTTCTTTCAGGACCGTTTCCATTAATATATTAGGGCACATTATTAGAATATCGGCTAAAAGAATTATGCCGGCTGAAGTGCTGCTTCCTTGTGAATTTGGCCGAAAATCGCTAAATCCTCTTCGTAATTTTGAATGTATGAAGACAGACTGTGCTTTTTAATAATTTCGAACATATTTACATCTACTAACTGCAAATTGTCGTTGAGCTTTTCTGCGTTTACCCAAGCTGTTTCCTCAAAGGCGATATTCATCTTATGCTCTTCAATGACCATGCTTAATAATATAGGATTGCGGTAAATCTCATTTGCGGAATAATTATCTCTCATTTCAAAAAAATCAAGTGTTCTCGTCAAAGAAGCCTCTAATGCCGGACGGTCAAGCGCATGACCAAGTTCGTGCAGCGTGATTGCCTTAACATATATATCAAACGGCACCTCACTGCATAATTCCCCTGCAGCTTCTACTAATCTATCGGCATCAAAACTGACAATATCGGTAATAAAATTATAGCTCATATTGACACCTGTATGGTCCTGCTCCAATGCAATATTCAGGCCGGTTGCTAAAATAATGGAGCTGATCAATTCGTGAAGATATTTGTCTGCATATTGTTGCATGAATGTTCTCATTTCCCCTTTTTTATATCTGAATAATATTAAACTGCATTAAAATACCTGCTCTATAAAAGCAGGCATATAGTAATATATATTTTTTTTTTTATTTTTTCAATCTTTTTGCTTTCGTTCATTATGTACTCTTTTTCCGGGCTTGCTCATACTGTTTCCGACCGAAAAAAGATGCCCGCCGTTTTACATTAAACGGCAAGCATCCTTGGATTAAATACGCGTATTTCTGTATTCGATTTTAGGGGAGCTTCATTAACCTGTTTTTACTGTTTCAGTTAGCGCGAGTTATTGTTTTTGTTGTTATTATTGTTTTTTCTGCTGGCTTCTCCGCCTTTGCGGCCCGCCTCTTCACGGCTCATCTTGCCGCCGCTGTTATTGTTGCCATTGTCATTGTTGTTTTGATTGTTGCCTCTGCTAGCTTCTCCGCCTTTACGGCCGATTTCTTCGTAAAATTCTCTGTCATGATTTTTAGATGTAGCTTCTCCGCCTTTGCGGCCGATTTCTTCATAAAATTCACGGTCATGGTTATTGGATGTAGCTTCTCCGCCTTTACGACCCGCTTCCTGAACTGTCATTTGATCATTGTTGTTCTGATTACGTTTTTTTTCGCTATTAGCCATTTCTTACATCCTCCTAGAAAATTTTTTAAGCCTATTTCTAAGCTTACTTGGTATATTCCCAGCTCAATTTATATTAAACATTAAATATATTTCATTTATATTACGAGAAAATGATTGATTGTTATTATATAGATTTAAATTCTCTGAAATAGCGAAGCATATAATATTGGGAAAATTTGTTGACATTGAGAAGCATAGGTCCTAAAAAATTTTTTGCACATTAAAAATGGTTCAAGCAAAAGCTGCTATAGTGGAAATACAAATCCTATACTTTTGTATTTTACGAATAGATTAGAATAGAAGCTTGAATGAATAAAGCGGAACTTCTGTATGCATCAGCTAACGAAACGTCCGCTGCCGTTCCGGAAATATAATGCGCAGTCTTTTCATATAGTAGTTCAAGCTGTTTAAGTTGCAACGGTTTTTAATAATTTGAACTATATTCGTTTGAAGTTTCTCTTAAAATTTGTCAAATATAATCAAAAAAATTGTAACTATGTACAATAAAATAGCTATTATGCACAATTTTCTGTCAATTTTAACTTTTGTGATACAACAGCTGTCCATTTTGATATTGTTATACCACAATAAAAAGGAGTTAAGGGGGATAAGGGAATGAATGCGATTACTTTAGTTATCGGGGCAATTTGTGTATTAGTAATAGCGTATCGCTTTTATGGAATTTTCTTTACGAAAAAAGTTTTGAAAATCAATGATGAGAAACCGACACCTGCACATGAAAAAAATGATGGACAGGACTATGTGCCGACGAATAAATGGGTGGCGTTCGGGCATCATTTCGCGGCAATCGCAGCTGCAGGTCCATTGGTTGGCCCGGTTTTGGCTGCGCAATTCGGTTATTTGCCGGGCTATCTCTGGTTATTGATCGGGGCGGTTATTGGAGGAGCCGTTCATGATGCGGTCGTATTATTCGCATCGATGTCAAAGGGCGGTAAATCTTTATCGGAAGTAATGCGCGAAGAGCTTGGACCTGTAGCCGGTTTTTGTACAGGTTTAGCAATGCTCTTCATTATTACGATTACGATGGCTGGTTTATCAATGGTTATTTTAGGCGCATTGGCAGAAAATCCATGGGGAACATTTGCTGTGGCGGCAACGATTCCTATTGCCATGCTAATGGGATTAATAAATAAGTTTACAGGGAGTTTAAAGCTTTCCACTATTTTGGGCGTTGTCCTGCTCGTGGCAGCTGTATTTTACGGACCATCTATTCAAGGAACATGGCTAGGAGATGTTTTAACATTAGATCGTGAAACATTATCGCTATTATTGCCGATTTATGCATTTTTCGCGGCAGCTTTGCCTATATAGTTTTTATTGGCTCCACGAGATTATTTAAGCAGCTTTATGAAAATCGGGGTATTTATCGCCTTGATTATCGGGGTGTTTATTATTAACCCGACAATTCAATTTCCGGCTATTATTCCCGACTTTTTAGGCGGCGGGGGGCCAATCGTTGCAGGTCCTGTATGGCCGTTCGTTTCGATTACTATTGCTTGTGGGGCGATTTCCGGATTCCACGCATTTGTTGGTTCTGGCACGACTCCAAAAATGTTGAATCGCTGGGAAGATATCCGCATTGTAGGTTTCGGTGCGATGCTCGTGGAATGCGTCGTGGGGGTTATGGCTTTGATTGCTGCGACAGTATTGCACCCGGGAGACTATTTCGCGATTAATTCAACACCAGAGGCATTTGCGAAATTAGGGATGACTGTTGTTGACTTGCCGGTACTTTCGGAAGCGATTGGCATGGATTTGGAAGGACGTACAGGCGGCGCAGTAACACTTGCTGTCGGGATGGCGTCTATTTTTGCCGGGGTTGAGTGGTTCAATCATTTAACTGCATACTTCTATCAATTTGTCATTATGTTCGAGGCGGTATTCATTTTAACGGCCATCGATGCAGGTACCCGCACAGCCCGTTATTTAATACAGGATTTCTTAGGAAATGTTTATAAGCCCCTGAAGAAAACCGACTGGCTGCCAGGTGCGATTGGCGCAAGTGCATTAGCATGTATTATGTGGGGGTATTTATTGAATTCGGGGGACATTGCATCCGTATGGGTATTATTCGGTGTTTCAAACCAATTAATGGCAGCAATTGGTTTAGTATGTGGCGTAACATTCGTATTGAAAATTGCCGATAAACGGATGTATGCTTTAACATGCTTTATTCCGCTGGCGTATTTATATGTAACGGTAAACGTAGCAGGATTTTGGATGGTGAAAAATGTATACTGGAATAGCGCGGCAGGCGGATACAATATATTAAACGGGATTCTATCGATTATCATGCTGATATTAGGCTTAATTATCGTAATAACATCTATTATGAAATGGCGCGAACTGTGGGTGCATCCCCGCTTTACGAAACAGGTGACAGCAAGCTAGCACCATGAACAAAGCTTGGGAAAATAGTTGCGTATATAAAAATGCTGCATGTATAGCAAGGAGATTCGTTAGAAAGATTCTTTTTGCTTATTAATTTTATTTTAAAAAACGAAAAGGTTGGAAAAATTAGAGAAGCCTCAAATTTTTCCGGCCTTTTTACTTAACCTGCAAATATTTGGCGAAATCTTCTTTGAAAACGGCGTTTAGTACACATGGCTGTTTTTGTCTTTGCTCTAGCAGGGAGTGTTCCTCGCAAAATTCCTTTTCAACATTCAATGAGATAAACGGCAATTTCTCCTGCGCTTTTTGTGAGCGGATGTTGACAGTGCGGGCACCTGCAAATACGACATTTAATTGCAGCTGCTCAAATGCAATTTTTAAAATCTCGATTTTCGCGGGGAGATTATAGCCTTGCCCCCAATAATCAAAACCGATCCAACTCCCGATATGACAATGTTTTTTAAAATGATCGATAAACATTAATGTTGTAATGCCAACCAATCTTTCTTCCTCGTTTAATATTATGCGGGATACTGATTTGCCTTCCGATTCTTCTATTAACGTATTTATAATGAAATTTTCTGTATCTTCAACGGATTGGGTTGGAAGTCCGAGCGCGCTTTTTACTTCCGGTGCCTGTGACAAGCGGTGTATCTCCTTAGCATAGCTTAGATGAAGGGGAATCAGTTTTATCGTTTTCATCTTTTATCAACCTCATTTCTATTAAATATAGCCTCTCCAATATCCATCATTAATTTACTTAAATAATGAATTGTTTGTCCACATAAAAAACAAACATTATTCCATTTTACATTATATTCACAAAATGACCGATTATTTTTTGGAAAATGAAAATATGTTAAAAATCCGTAACTATGCTTGCGATAGATTAGCCGTCAAGATCGGCTTGCGCAATGACCATTTATAAAATGTATAGACAAAGAAAAACCGCTGGAATGAATTTTTAAGCGTCGAGGCAATAGCACATTATAGTTTTGATGAAAGGATTTGGTCATAGCTGCATAAAAAAATCGGAATTTCCTAAATGGAAAAAGCCGATCAAAATACAGCACAGCAACCATCGGAATGAACAATGTAAATACCTTCGTTTTGGCACAAATAGTAAATCATACGTTTAATAGAGCAAAATTGCGGCAATCGGCAAGCCAATAACAACGGCAGCTAGCTTTAAAAATAATGCTTCACGCTTCATAAATTACACCTCATAACTTTATCGTTATATTGATAATGAGATAAAATTTATCGGATAGTTCAAAATTTAATATGTGGGTCGTTTCTGACTGGCAATTGACTCTGTGGCGTGAGAAAATTGGTTTAACAGAGAAAGGAGTGTGCAGCATGGACATAAAACTTTCGCAAAAACAAATAAAAGATCTATGCGGGACAATCTCTTTTAAAAAAGGGCAAACATTTTATCAAGCAGGAAAAGTCGATTTTTTGCACGATGCGGATACATATAGTGAAGCGATTGTAAAAAGCACGGAGCAATTTCGTGTACGTGTCGAAAAAGATGAAACAGGACATATTAAAACTTCATGCAGCTGCCCGACAATAGGTGACTTCAGCAAGAGTTGTCAGCATGTTGCCGCTGTGCTTATTGCCATTTTGGAACATAATAAAAAGACCATTCACCATCCGCCGGCATATGCCGCAGGAGAAGATTTAGAGCTTGAAAATAGCTTTCTTTCTATTTTCAATGAACGGAATATGCAAAATAGCGGACATCAGCGCCATTTTGAAAAGCGCAAAATATTGAATGTACAATTTTCATTAACACCGGTGGAGCTCACATCACTGGAAACTCTTTTTGGCATACAGCTCCAAATAAATGGCGAGCAGATTTTGTGCATTCGCGATTTTCTGCGCTGTATAAAAGACGGGGATACTTATCGGATTTCGCAAAACGTATTATACAGTCATGAACAATACTGCTTTGAAGCACAGCAAGACGCCATTTTGCAGCTGCTCGCTCAAGCAGCGGAAGATGAAGCTCTTTTTATGGAAAGTTCAGGACAGAAGGAGCGCTATCATTTACTGGAATATATGCTGTACATTCCGCCTTCCTCATGGCAAAAGCTTGCATCCTTATTATCAGCTTCGGAAAATGTGTCGATATTTTATCATAATGAAAATTATAGAGGGCTAAAGCATCTTGACGGTCCATCGTCGCTTCGTTTTTTCATAGAAGGAAATGGCGGGCGATATAAATTGCATATAGAGGGAATGGAGCGCACCGTGTTGCTACCGCGCTACAATGCTTTCCTTTTCAATGGGGAGCTGACAAAACTTGGCGGGCAAAGCATGAAGCAACTAGTGGAATTAAAGAAAATTCTTCATCAGCAGCAGCCCATACTAACGATTGAGCAATCACAGTTAACCTACTTTTTGGATGATGTTGTGCCAAAGCTGAAAAAAATCGGGCTTGTGGAAATGTCGGGTGCACTATCGAAGCAGCAAATGCAAACACCATTAATCGCCAAAGTGTATTTGGACCGTGTAAAAAATCGTTTTCTTGCGGGTTTGGAATTTCAATACGGCCAATTCGTCATTCAACCATTGGAAGCTGCAGATATTTCGGATGAAGTGCTAATTATAAGGGACACTGAAAAGGAAGCCTCGGTTTTAGCCCTCATGGATGAAAGTGGCTTCACGAAAACAGACGGCGGCTACTATATGCAAAATGAAGAACTGGAATATCACTTTTTATTTCATCAGCTTCCGAAATTATCGGAAATGGCTCAAATTTATGCGACGAATTCAGTTAAATTGCGTATCGCAAAAGATAATAACTTCCCGAAAATTCGCGTAAATGTACAAAAGGAGCGTACAAATTGGCTAGAATTCACCTTTGAGATGGACGGGGTTTCGAATAAGCAAATAAAAGAAATTTTGGCTGCAATCAAAGTGAAACAAAAATATTATCGGTTGCCTGATGGAGCATTGCTATCACTGGAGTCGCGTAAAATAGAAGAAATTCAGCGCTTTTTAAGAGCAATACCCGCACAGGACGATGAATATGAGCTGACTTTTAATTTGCCGATTTTAGATGCTGTGCCGTTTTTGGAGCAATTTGAACAGAGTGAAATATTCGAAACCGAGCAATCTTTCAAAGAATTTACAGCGCAATTGCTGCATCCTGAATCGCTGACATTCGAAATACCGACCAGCTTGCAGCATATTCTTCGGGATTATCAGAAACATGGATTTAACTGGTTGAAGCTTCTCGCAAATTATGGGTTTGGCGGAGTGCTTGCCGATGATATGGGGCTTGGGAAGACGATTCAAAGTATAGCCTTTATCGTTTCGGAATTGGAAATAATCCGCATGAATAAGCAGCCTGTACTGATCGTTTGCCCATCGTCGCTTTCATATAATTGGCTTTATGAGCTGATGCAGTTTGCGCCCGAAGTGGAGGCTATCGTCATTGATGGAGAGGCATCTGAGCGCCGGGCATTGCTGCGTGCAATACAGGAGCACGATGTCGTGATAACAACATATCCATTGCTTAGGAAAGATAGCGCATTTTATGAACGGCAGCATTTTCATACTGTGTTTTTTGATGAGGCACAAGCATTTAAAAACCCGGTAACACAAACGGCGCGAACCGTGAAAAAAATAAATGCGACAAACCGCTTTGGCCTGACCGGCACACCAATTGAAAATTCCTTGTCTGAACTATGGTCGATCTACCGTGTCATTTTCCCGCAGCTGTTTCGCGAGCTGGAGGAATTCCGTCATATGCAGCGAAAGGATATTGCGAGGAGAATCCGGCCATTTTTGCTCCGTCGCATGAAAGAGCATGTATTAAGCGAACTTCCCCAAAAAGAGGAAACAATTGAAAGAACAGAACTTTTCCCGGAGCAAAAGGCGCTGTATGCGGCTTATTTGGCGAAATTGCGTGTTGATACATTGAAGCATTTAGATAAAGAAACATTTCATAAAAACCGTATCCGAATTTTAGCGGGCATTACGCGGCTCCGCCAAATTTGCTGTCACCCGGCACTTTTTGCCGAAGGGTATAAAGGGGGGTCCGCGAAATTTGAACAGCTGTTCCAAATTTTACAGCAATCAAAAGCATCTGGGCGCCGTGTCCTTATTTTTTCGCAGTTTACGCAAATGCTGAAAATGATTGCAACGGAACTATCAAAACGAGGAGAGACGTATTTTTATCTTGACGGTCAAACACGATCAGAAGAGCGGGTTGCATTATGCAATGCGTTTAATGAGGGGGAACGCGACTTGTTTTTAATCTCGCTGAAAGCAGGGGGGACAGGCTTAAATTTAACAGGGGCGGATACGGTTATTTTATATGATTTATGGTGGAATCCGGCAGTGGAGGAACAAGCGGCAGATCGCGCCCATCGCATGGGGCAAAAGGAAGTCGTCCAAGTAATTAAACTTGTTGCAGGCGGGACGATTGAGGAAAAGATAAATAACCTCCAGCAGCAGAAGAAAACGCTCATTTCCGATATATTGGAAGCGGAAGATCAATCGGGCGGAATGCTGACAGAGCAGGATATACGCGAGATTTTAATGATCTAAAAAGGTTATGAGGAGTTTCTGTTCCTCATAACCTTCTTTTTATTGTTCAGGTGTACGTACGATTAATACATCACATTTTGAATGGCGAACGATCGCCTCAGTGTTTGAGCCGATGAAAATCTGTTCCATCGCATTTAAGCCTGTCGCGCCACAAATGATAATATCTGCTTTCACATAGTCAGAAAGCTTTTTTGCCAAAACAACTTTTGGCGTTCCTTTTGCCAAAATTTTATTGACATTATGAATGCCTGCTTCATTTGCTTCCAATTCATAGCGGTCCAATAAAACTTCGCCATGCTTGCGGATTAATTCAACCATATTATCATAAAGCATATCAAAAGATGTGGAAATGCTCGTATCGATTACGTGGATAATATGCAGCGTAGAGTCGACATTGCGTTTTGCCACGTCGATTGCTTTCCGAAAAGCGAGTTCTCCTAAATCTGAACCGTCTACTGCAACTACGATATTTTTATAATGATTTGCCATACGGAATTCCTCCTTCACGATACATTTCATTATACCAAATAAATGGTTGATATCATAATAATGGAATAATTCTTGTAGGACAAAAAAGAATTTCCGAAACTTTTCCGAACAATTTGCTGTTATTTAATCGGTAAAATTTTTAAAACTTTTTGAATACGGTATGCGAAAAATCCTGCAAAAATAGCTAGAATAATATCTTTTGGCATCGGCGGCAGCATCCAAAGCCACGCCAATTTAAAAGAAAATCCTTCTGGAGCGGATGCCCATAATGTATAGGCGAAATACATCCAAGTTGTCCCTAAAATATAATTGACGGCCATTGCGATAAGTGCAGCAATAATATACGCGAGTCTCGTTTTATATGTTTCGGCAATTTTCCCTGCAATATAGGCGCTCACGATGAAGGTAACGATGAAACCGAATGTTGGCAGTAAAATAGCCGAAAACCCCCCTGTGAATTTAGAAAACACCGGTGCTCCGGCAAGTCCGATGCACATATATACAGTACATGCAATTGCCCCTTTTTTCGAACCGAGCACCAAGCCTGCCAAAATGGCAAAAAAGGTTTGCAATGTTATCGGCACACCGCCAATTGTTAAAAATGGCGCAAACGATGTAATATTCGCCCCAATCATAATCAATGTCGCAAAGAGAGCACTGTAAATCAGGTCAACCGTTTTAAAGCTTTGAGTGTTGGGAATAGTTTGCATAGAAAAACTCCTTGTTGTTAACTTTAGTTTTATATTGGTTAACGTAAATATAATTTGTATTCTGTTTTGTGTCAACTTATTTTTTGGGGTCAGGTTAACAAAGTGGCGGGAAATTATTTGTATAACGTAATGATATATTGGATAATCGCCTTTTTCGATTTTTCCCTATTCGAAATAAACCTGTTTTTGGTTAACTGATCGAAAAAGGTTTATAATAATTGCAACCACTAAAGAAATGAGGCGAAAACATTGACGGAGATAGATCATAATTTTGGTTTTCGTTTTAATAATAGCTATTTAAAGCTGCCGCAGATTTTTTATTCCAATGTTGAGGCAAATGAAGCTGCAGCGCCATTAATCGTTATTTTCAATCGCACGCTTGCAGAAAGCCTTGGTTTGCATGTACAGCAATTAAGGGAGCATGGAGCAGTGATTTTGGCGGGTCATGAAATGCCGGAAGACGCAGCGCAAATTGCCCAAGCTTATGCAGGTCATCAATTCGGGCATTTTAATATGCTTGGTGATGGGCGGGCATTGCTTCTGGGCGAGCATATAACATCTGATGGCGAGCGTGTGGATATCCAGCTAAAAGGATCGGGACGCACTCCGTATTCGCGGGGAGGCGATGGACGGGCGGCGCTTGGACCTATGCTGAGGGAATTTATCATTAGCGAAGCGATGCATGCACTTTCGATTCCAACAACTAGAAGTTTGGCTGTTACAACAACAGGAGAAGTGATATACCGGGAAAAAGCATTGGAAGGTGGGGTTTTGACTCGTATAGCTGCCAGTCATTTACGAGTCGGCACTTTTCAATTTGCAGCGAGCTTCGGTGAAAAGGATGAATTAAAAGCTTTAGCCGACTATGCAATTGAGCGGCACTATCCAGAGCTTCAGAAGACCGAAAATCGCTATATTGCTTTGTTGGAAAAGGTAATGGAAAAACAGGCGGAGCTCATCGCAAAATGGCAGAGCGTCGGTTTTATCCATGGTGTAATGAACACTGATAATATGACGATCAGTGGTGAGACGATCGATTATGGACCATGCGCATTTATGGGTACATTCAATCAGGCGGCGGTATTTAGTTCAATCGATAAACAAGGCCGCTATGCGTATGGCAATCAGCCGCCTATTGCTGCATGGAATTTAACCCGTTTTGCCGAAAGTCTGCTGCCGATCATCCATGACGATGAAGATGAAGCAATTCGTTTAGCGCAATATATCATTGGAAAATTCCCGTCTATTTATGAGGCGTATTATTATAGTGAAATGCGTGAAAAACTTGGAATCCTTACGATTGAGGAGCAGGATGAAGCGCTAATTTTACAGCTGCTCGATTTGATGGAACAGCATGAGGCAGATTACACGAAGACATTCCGTGCATTAACGGAAGGACAAAATCCAAATAATGCGTTATTCCAATCTGAGGCATTTCGGCAATGGGAGCTTAAATGGCACCAGCGCCTGGAACAGCAAGGCACAACATTGGAAGAAGCGAGAGGCTATATGGCTAAAGTCAATCCAATCGTCATTCCGAGAAATCATTTAGTTGAACAGGCGCTGGACGAATTTTTGGAAAATAAGCCGGATTTATTTTTGCAAATGCTCCAAGCCGTCGCAAATCCCTACCGCTTAACAGATCCGAAATTTACCGAGCCCCCGACAGACGATGAACCGCCATTTGTCAGCTATTGCGGCACATAAGTTTTACACCATAGTATTTTGCTATGGTGTTTTTTTACGTAATTTTCCAGTATGATGTAAGCAATATTAAGACGGGTTGGTTCCAATAATGATTCATCATAAGCTGCCCCTTAACCTTTAGTATCAATCGTTCACTATACTGTTTGCTGTAGCGAATTTAAAAATAAATAATATTATTCTCTCTATTTTGAACAATTTCTCGGAAAGGAAGCGTCTAAGCTGTAGGATGGAAAAGAGGTGAGTGGCCGTTGGAGCGAATTGTAGAACAATATGGAGAATATTTGTATCATTTCAGCTATTTGTATGTTAAGGATCGCCAGCTTGCCGAGGAAATTACGCAAGACGTATTAATGAAGTTTGCCGCGCATAAAGAGCAATTTCGCAGCGATGCTTCACTAAAAACATATTTAACGCGCATTGCGATCAACTGCTGTCATGATGAGCTGCGCAGGCAAAAGCGCAAATCATATATCGCAAAATTAATGCCATTACGCAAAAGCGAGCCATCATGCGAGCAGGCATATTTGGCGGCAGAAGCATCCACCGCGTTAAAAGACCGTGTTTTTGCGTTGCCGGTGCATTATCGGGAAGTGATTATTCTGTTTTACTATGAAGAATTTGATGTAGCCGAAATAGCCGATTTGTTAAAGACATCACAAAACACTGTCCGTACAAGAATCCGCCGGGCAAGGGAGCTGCTGAAAAACGATCAGGAATTGGAGGAGCTATTTTATGAAGGAATTTAAAAATCAGCTGAAGCAGGAATTGAAGCACGATGCGCCTTTTACAGATGAACTCAAACGGCGATTGCTGCAGACGAAGCGGAAACCGGAAAAACGCAATTGGCAAGTACTCTCTGTTTCAGCTGCAATATGCTGCCTTATCGGAATGCTGGTGTTTGCGCAATTATCGCCTCAGCACAATGTCCAAACGGCAAATGAAGGGGGAACATTATTGCCGATTATTGAAGATGTCAGCGGCTTGGAGGTGATTGAACCCCGGAAAGCTTATTTACTTGGTGAACAATGGATGCTGCACTCTTTCCCGATGGTAATCGATCAAGATGCACCGATTACGTACGGGGATTATGTAGCTTACTATACGCCTGAAGGAATCATTGTATCGACAGTGCTCGGTTTAGCGGATGACTCGGTGACAATGGATGAAGGGCAAATCAGGGTAAATGGGACGGTATTAACTGTCCGGGGCCTTGGAGAGAAAATAGGGGAAGAAGAAAAAAAAGACCCATTTAAAAACCCGTATTATTTTTATGAATGGGGCATCAAATTCACGCCTTTTGCCAATGAAACGATAAATACCGGTAAAGATGAGCTGCTTGTTTATAATAATGAAGATTATCAGCAACTGTTAAAAGTCAAGAATGCGCAATTAGCGGGGAAGGTGACGGCCATTCAAGCACCAGATGAATTGGCGCTTACATTAACGCCGGATGAACAGGCCGTATATGAGGCATTTAAGACGGATTATGATCTGGAGCGGCTGCGCACCGTCTCACCGATTGCAATTACAAAAATGTTTTTATTCAGTGAAATTGAACAAGATTATGAAACATATGAAGCCCTTTTTACAAATGTTGAAAATAAACATACACTTGAAGTAAAGCGGCATTATGAAAAAACAAAGGCTGTGCGCCAACAGCTATTCACACCGGAACTGAATCGTTTAATGATTGCAGCTGGCTTTAATGGAGTGGAGCAGGCTACTTTTGAGCAGCGTTCTGAAACGGAAGGCTGGGTTGTTTTTACAGGTGAAAATGGACTGCCAGCAAGTGCGGGAATGGAAAAAAACGAGCAGGGCATATGGCAGCCGTCGTTTAGCCGTGCCGTTTATATTCCGGTTGAATAAAGGGAAAAGCAGAAACGCCATAAAACGTTTCTGCTTTTTAAAATTATGATAAGCGCCCTTTATAATCCTCATAATGGAATGTACGAATGACTTTCATGCCTTCTTCGTCATTATAAGAGCAAATGCTCGGCAAGTTTACGCCATTGAACATATGCGTTTTCACCATCGTATAATGCGCCATATCCGTAAAGACTATTTTGTCGCCTGCTTGAAGCGGCTCATCAAACGAGTAATCGCCGATAATATCGCCCGCCAAGCATGTCATACCACCTAGACGGTATGTATACGTTTTTTCATTTGCCTCACCCGAGCCGATAATATGGGCGCGGTATGGCATTTCTAGTGTATCCGGCATATGGCAAGTCGCCGAAGAATCGACAATTGCAAGCTCCATGCCGTTATGCACGATATCAAGCACTGTTGCTACTAGATAACCTGTATTCAGTGCAATTGCTTCACCTGGTTCCAGGATTACCTTCACATCATAAGTTTCCTGGATGCGGTTGATCAAGCTTACTAGCAGCTCGACATCATACCCAGGTTTCGTAATATGGTGGCCGCCACCGAAGTTAATCCATTTCATCTGATGTAAGTACTTCCCGTATTTTTCTTCAAAATGAACTAAAATACGTTCCAATACTTCCGCGCCTTGCTCACACATCGCATGGAAATGAATGCCTTCAACACCGTCAAGCTCATCCGGACGGAATGACTCCACCGGAATTCCTAAACGCGAGTTAATATAGCAAGGATCATATAGTGGTGTTTCCACTTCTGAATAGCCTGGATTTACACGTAAACCAATTGAAATATTTTTTTCGTGACTTAACACTTTGTCTTTATATTTATTTAACTGATCAAAAGAGTTAAATACAATATGATCGACATATGTTAAATACTCATCTATTTCATGTTCTGCGTAAGCAGGGGCATATGCATGTACTTCCTTGCCGAATTCTTCAAAGCCAAGGCGTGCTTCAAATAATGAAGAAGATGTAATCCCCGCCAGAAACTTCCGCGCCATCGGAAATGTTGACCACATAGAAAAGCCTTTAAGTGCAAGTAAAATATCGCAATTCGTACGATCTTGTACGGATTTTAACAGTTTCAGATTACGCTCTAGTAATCGCTCGTCAACAACGAAGGCAGGCGATGGTGCCTGTGACCAGTCGATGCCTGTTTCTTTTGCAAGAGCAGCCGCCATCACTGGTTTTTTCGTGTTTTTAATTTCTGCCATTATGCTTTTTCTCCAGCAGTAGTGAATTCCAGGTCGATCAGTTCAGGGTTTTCTGTTTCGTGCCATGGTAATCCCCATTTATTTAACGCATCCATGAATGGGTCCGGATTAAAGTCTTCCACATTCCATACACCTGGTTTTTGCCATTCGCCGTTCATTACAAGCATTGCGCCGATCATTGCCGGTACACCTGTTGTGTAAGAAATCGCCTGTGAGCCGACTTCTCTGTAACATTCTTGGTGATCGCATACATTGTACACATAGTAAGTTTTTTCTTTGCCGTCTTTAATACCGCGAACGATACAGCCGATGTTCGTTTTACCTTTTGTAAGTGGACCTAATGTTGCAGGGTCTGGTAAAACCGCTTTTAAAAACTGGATCGGCTGAATCATCTGCCCTTGGAATTCGATTGGTTCGATTGAAGTCATGCCAACGTTTTCCAATACGCGTAAATGCGTTAAGTATTTTTCGCCAAATGTCATCCAGAAGCGGATTTGTTTTAAACCTTTAATGTTTTTCGCTAAAGATTCCAGTTCTTCATGGTAAAGAAGGTAGCAATCTTTTTCACCGATTTCCGGTAAGTTGTACACTGTTTTATATTCTAAAGGCTCCGTTTCAACCCACTCGCCTTCCTTCCAGAACCGTCCGTTCGCCGTAATTTCGCGAATGTTGATTTCAGGGTTGAAGTTTGTTGCGAATGGAAGTCCGTGGTCTCCACCGTTTGCATCAACGATATCGATGTAGTGAATTTCATCGAAGTGATGCTTTTGTGCATGCGCTGTGAATACGCCTGTTACACCTGGGTCAAAACCTGAACCTAGAAGTGCAGTAATGCCCGCTTCTTCAAACCGCTCTTTATAAGCCCATTGCCATTTATATTCGAATTTCGCAGTATCTAAAGGCTCATAGTTTGCTGTATCAATATAATGAGTCTTCGTTGCCAAACATGCATCCATTATTGTCAAGTCTTGATATGGTAAAGCTACATTGATTACCACATCTGGTTTAAATCCATTGATTAGGTCAATTAGTTCCTCAGTGTTATCCGCATCCACTTGTGCTGTATGGATAATCGTTTTCCCACCATCTAATTTTTCCTTTAAAGCATCGCACTTAGATTTTGTTCGACTCGCGATCATAATCTCTTCGAATACTTCTGAGTTTTGCACACATTTGTGTACGACTACGCTAGCAACACCGCCAGCACCAATAATCAATGCTTTACCCAATTTCTTGTCACGCTCCCAATCTGTAATTTTTTTTTGCTTCGTTTTGAAACAAGATTGATTATATAGAATAGTGCGTGACTTAGCAATTATGTTTTCGTATTTTTTATGCATTTGAGAGAGAAATAAAAAACATGCAAAATAATTCCATTTTGCATGTTACTGAGGGGAATTGATATTTTCGAGCAATAAATAATAATAGCGTAAATTAGCTTCTGAAGATTGGATGGCTGCATAATATGAATAAATCTTAAACAGAAATAAACATGAAACGACAGCACTTAAAATAAATAGCGGATGTTTTAGACGATTTGGCTTTGTCAACGTGAAAAATATTGCAAAAACGATGAAGAATAAAATGTAACAGCTATACATAATCAACGGAAGGAGCTTGCTGTTCGTTTGCTCGACGATATCTTTGAACAGCAATAAAGCTTCGTGTGATTTTTCGGATTGTTTAATTTGCATAAATTGGTCTTCGTGCTGCAAATTCCAAAAGGTTTTTCCGTTCTGCTCGATGATTTCATAGTGGAATTGAAGCGCTTGCCCCTTTTCGCCGATCATTGCGTAACTATGAGGTGCGATTAAAAGATTACTTACTATAAGGACAAGCGAAATTCGAATGATAGTAGACATAGCGTACCTCTTTTGTAATGGATTACCAAATTAACGTAATTATACTATTATATTCATGTAAAGCAAGCTGGGTAAATCCTGCGAAAACGGAATTCACTGGACGGAATTGCTATTTTATCGTTTGTTTTTGCAATAATGCATCCCGATTCGTCACGGCATCGACTGCTTCGTAAATTGTACTTTCGAAGTGATTTACTTGAAGGGATGTCACACCTTGGATTGTTGTTCCCCCTGGTGAACAGACTTGGTCAATTAATGCCCAAGGATGTGTATCGGATTGCAATACCATTTTTGCGCTCCCTAATACGGAACTTGCCGCAATTTCGAGTGCCATTTCTTTTGTCATACCTTCACGGACGGCTGCGCGGGCCAATGAGTCGATATACAAATATGTGAAGGCAGGGGAAGCACAGCCGATTGTTGTGAATATGGAAAATAAATTTTCGGGCAGCTCGACAATCGTGCCTATTGTGGCAAACAGCTTTTCAATAACTGTTTTTTGTTTTTCGTTTGCGGTAATTGTCGAGTAGCAGCTTGTGGAAGCTCCGATTGTGGCGTTTATATTCGGCATGACACGAAAAATGGCCGTCTTTGCCCCTAGCTCATTATGTAAATAATCAAGCGTTTTCCCTGCTGCAATGGAAATAACAATATGGTCGTCCCGTATAAATTGTTTCATCGTCGGCAATAATGCATCAAATGTTTGTGGCTTAACTGCAACAATGATGACTTGAACTTGTTCCATTAACTTTTCAATCGACACGGCGGTTTGGATTTCATATTTATCGACGAGAATATTTGTTTTTTCTCGGCTGCGATTTATTCCATATATATCCGATGCGTTGAATTGGCGACTTGTAATCATCCCATGAATAATCGCGGTAGCCATGTTTCCGAGTCCGATAAATCCAAATTTCATATTATATATCCTTCTTTCGTTTATTAAAAATGTGCATAGCGCTTAGTATACAGCACTGCTATATCAAAGCAAATAGAATGGTTTGAATGTTTAATTAAAAAAATTCACCATCTTTCTATTTAAGAAAAATGATGAATAGCTGCTTTCATATTAAATTTCATAAAAAAAACGCGTTTTTAATGCCGACCGGCCAATCGACTAACTGATCTTTATCTGTCTTAACTTCCAACACCAATATTTCGTTTTCAATCGCCTCCAGCAACCAGTCACTATACAATAACATTGGTTTTTCGTTTTTAACCAACGTTTTCAATTCATTGTTTGTAATGGATAGAATTTCATATTCACATGTAATATGGATGTGCTGAGGCACTACTGTTATTGCACCGATTTTAATCGTTCCGGGAATCGTACCTTCAATTTTAACAATATTTGTCGTAACTACTTGTTTTTTATAATCGACGATCGTTTCCGTCACGAAATCGAATTTCACAGGGTATTCTGCATCGTTTACAATTGCCGTGCTCCGACTTACGACACTTATCGGCAAGTTTTCCAAAGACTTTTCGAAACGATGCTTAAACTCTAAAAGAACATTTTCGGATAGTACCACCATAAAATAAATACACTCCCTTTTTAAAAATAATGCAGGTTATTTACTTCAGAGAACGGGAACATTGAATTAGAAGCAGAATTAATTGTTATTATTTTCATATTTACTTAGTACTTAGTATATACCTTTTTTTATTATTGTAAATTAATACAAGCGGAAATTTTGTGAACATATTGTTGGAATATGCAAACAACGTTAAAATAAATGCAATGGATAAAGTTGCGATAGCATAACTTTGTCGTTGATGGAGTGATATTATGAAAGAAAATAAAAGTAGCGGGCGCCAAGGGAAAGTGATTTTATTTCCGGGGATGATGGAACGATTGTTAAATGAAGCAAAAGTTTTGGCTGAAAATCAACATTATGAAGAAGCGATTGAGCTATTTGAACAAGCTCTCGAATTAGGAGAGGGGGATGAGATTTCACTTAGCGTTTTTGCGTATTCATTATATGAAGCGAAAAATTTTGAACGGGCTAAACAAGTTTGCGAAGAGTTATTGGCAATCGGGCCGAATATGTATTTTGAAGTGATGGAATTGTATTTGACGATTTGCATGCAATTGCGCCAATTCAAGCAAGTGGAAAAAATTATTGAATCATTATTTGATGAAGAATTAATACCTGATAATGAAACGGAAAAATTTGAGCGCCTAAAAAATTTGAATGCCCATATTGCCGAAAATCAGGAATCCCAACTCGAAACAACCGTTTTGGACGATGACGATGAGACGGGTTCTTTCGAATTGAATGCAGGTGAATTTTTACGGCTGCCTGTGCAGGAGCAATTGTTGAAAATCCATGAGCTTACAGAAAAAAATGTACGTCCTTTTGCGGCGGAAATTAAAGCGATTATTGAATCACAAGGCATACACCCATTCATTTTGAGTTTGCTGCTTATATTGCTTGTTGAGCAGGAGGTTAACATGAATATAAATGTCGCAAAGTTTGATGAAGTCCGGCAAGTCAACCCAGTTCACTTGCCTTTGCCGACAAAGCTGCCGCAATATGAGGAAGTTGCTTCGATTATAATGGAGCAGCTAGTACAGGAGCCTTCCACTTTGGAATTTGTCCAGCATTTAATGGCCAAGCATTCGATTGTCCTTTATCCGTTTGAATGGGCCTACTTCGGCAGTGAAGACATCGCTTTAAGCTATATTAATTTCGTTAAATCGATGTTCGGCGAAGCGAGTGAAACCGATGATGAAGCAGCTGTTTTTTTACAGAACTTAGAAAAAATATCGGATTTGCAAGAGTAGTGAAAAAAGTTGAAACATTGAGCATCTATGTTATACTAAAATGGTTGTCAAACAATATATATGACGAGTTTGTTTATTCAAACGAATGTTAACTTTGGAGGTAATATACATGTCAGTGAAATGGGAAAAACAAGAAGGTAACGAAGGTTTATTAACAGTAACTGTAGAAGCTGCAGAAGTTGATAAAGCTTTAGACCAAGCTTTCAAAAAAGTAGTAAAACAAATTAACGTACCAGGTTTCCGCAAAGGAAAAATGCCTCGTAATGTATTTGAAAAAATGTACGGTGTAGAAGCTCTTTACCAAGATGCTTTAGAAATCGTTATCAATTCTTCATACCCAGTTGCTTTAGACGAAGCTGGTATCGAGCCGGTTGACTATCCGGAAATCGCGGGTACTGAAAATTTCGCTAAAGGTGCTGACTTCACATACACTGCAACAGTTACTGTGAAACCAGAGCCGAAATTAGGCGAATACAAAGGTTTAGAAGTAACAAAACAATCTGCTGAAGTAACAGACGAAGAAGTTCAATCTTTAATCGACGCTCAATTAGCTAAAAAAGCTGAATTAGAAATTAAAGAAGATGAAGCAATCGTTGAAGGCGATACAGCTGTAATCGATTTCGAAGGTTTTGTTGGTGAGGAAGCATTCGAAGGCGGTAAAGGTGAAGACTACGCATTAGAAATCGGTTCTGGTTCATTCATCCCAGGTTTCGAAGAACAATTAGTAGGCGCTAAAACTGGCGAAACTAAAGACGTTTTAGTTACTTTCCCTGAAGAGTACCATGCTGCTGAATTAGCTGGCAAAGAAGCGAAGTTCGTAGTAACAGTGAAAGAAGTAAAAACAAAAGTATTGCCGGACTTGACAGATGAGTTCGCAAAGGAAATGGACCCGGAAGTTGAGACAGTAGAAGCATTACGCACTAAATTAAAAGAAACAACTTTAGCGAATAAAGAAGCGGATTCTGAAGCGACTTTACGTGATGAGCTAGTTGAAAAAGCGGCTGCAAATGCTGAAGTTGAAATTCCGCAAGGCATGATCAACACAGAAGTAGATCGCATGGTTCAAGAATTCGGTCAGCGTTTACAAATGCAAGGCATGAACCTGGACCTTTACTACCAATTCTCTGGCCAAAACGAAGAAGCATTACGCACACAAATGGCAGAAGAAGCTGCAAACCGTGTACGTGTATCTTTAGTTTTAGAAGCAATCGGCCAAGCTGAAAGCATCGAAGTGTCTGAAGAAGACATCAATACAGAAGTAGAAAAAATGTCTGCTCAATTCGGTATGTCAAACGATCAAATTTTAACTGCTTTAGGTGGTACAAAAATTCTTGAGAATGACCTGCGCACACAAAAAACAGTTGAGTTCCTAGTGGATAACGCTAAAATCTCTAACTAATTAAATTGGTCGAAATAATTTATACAAATCTGCGCTGCTTCGTTACTATTATGAAACATCAACATTGTAGACAATTACTAAGTTAATCGCTGGGCTACCGTCTAACAGGCATTAGTAAACTAGCAATGATTGAATTAAAGTAGGTTTTTGACAAGGTACGGACTTCCCGTGCCTTGTTTTATCACATAATCACTATAAATTTAAAATTTCATAAAGAGATTTGATTAATAATCAAATCTGCAAATTTTAATACATACATATGGTTGACTGGTTGTTAGATCGAGAAATGATGAAAATATACATTGAACTCCAATGTATATTGAATTGTTGGCGTAAAATTCACAGGACATAAAATAGGCTAGTAACAATATGCAATCAATTTATTTGATAAAACGATTAGAATCTTGTAAGATTGTTGCTTGAATAGGGGTGAACCAGATTGTTTAAATTTAATGATGAAAAAGGCAATTTAAAATGCTCTTTTTGTGGTAAGCCACAAGAACAAGTTCGTAAACTGGTTGCAGGACCAGGCGTATATATTTGTGACGAATGTATCGAACTTTGCTCAGAGATCGTAGTGGAAGAACTGGGAATCGAAGAGGAAATCGAGTTCAAAGATATTCCGAAGCCTAAAGAAATTTTAAATATTTTAGGTGAATATGTTATCGGACAAGAACGTGCAAAGAAGGCATTAGCAGTTGCTGTTTATAATCACTATAAACGTATTAATTCAAATTCGAAAATTGACGATGTTGAATTATCGAAATCAAATATTGTATTAATCGGCCCGACAGGCAGCGGAAAAACTTTGCTTGCTCAAACGTTGGCGCGCATTTTAAATGTACCATTCGCCATTGCCGATGCAACAAGCTTAACAGAGGCGGGTTATGTTGGTGAAGACGTCGAAAATATTCTTTTAAAATTAATCCAAGCTGCGGATTATGATATTGAGCGTGCAGAAAAAGGGATTATTTATATTGACGAGATTGATAAGGTCGCTCGTAAATCGGAAAACCCTTCTATTACGCGTGACGTTTCAGGTGAAGGTGTACAACAAGCTTTACTGAAAATTCTTGAAGGTACTGTTGCAAGTGTTCCTCCACAAGGCGGACGCAAGCACCCGCATCAGGAATTTTTACAAATTGATACATCAAACATCCTATTTATCGTAGGTGGGGCGTTTGACGGAATTGAAACGATTATTAAACGTCGTCAAGGCGAGAAAGTGATCGGTTTTGCTTCTACTCCGAATAAAGGCGTGGAAGAGGATGCATCAATTATGTCTCAACTGATTCCTGAAGACTTGCTGAAATTCGGCTTAATCCCTGAATTCATTGGTCGTTTACCAGTATTGGCGACGTTGGAGCAGTTGAATGTCGACGCATTAGTGCAAATTTTAACAGAGCCTAAAAATGCTTTGGCAAAACAGTATCAGAAGATGTTGGAGCTAGATAATGTAGAGCTGGAGTTTGAAGATGAGGCACTAGTGGAAATTGCGAAACTTGCAATCGAACGCAAAACAGGTGCCCGGGGTCTCCGTTCAATTATTGAAGCGACTATGCTCGATGTGATGTTTGAATTGCCTTCACGCGAAGACATAAAAAAATGTGTCATCACAGCAGAAACAATTCGCGACAAAGCAGAGCCGACTTTAATTTTGGATGATGGTTCTGTATTGACAAAAGATGATAACGAAAAAACTTCAGCTTAAGCATTAGCTGAATGGATTCCAATGATGCAGCTGACTTAGACTTCTTAAGCAAGTCCAAAGTCAGCTTTTTCTTACAAAAAGTATATACATATTGGTTTAATGATAGCCTCTTGCGAATGTCGCAGATTTTCGATGGAAGTTTTTCGAGTAGACTTGGAGAAATCTGGACACAATTACGATGAGGCGTAATTGATGAGTAAATAACACATACTTATAATGCGGGTTTTTTTAGATTTGGATGGAGGTGAATACCCGCGTGACGAAAAAATTAACAAATATGCCAGTTTTACCGTTAAGAGGACTTCTTGTATACCCAACGATGGTTTTACATATTGATGTGGGCCGAGAACGTTCAATTGCTGCACTAGAACATGCGATGCTTGGAGACAGCACAATCTTTTTAGTCACACAAAAGGACTTACGTGTTGATTCACCAGTAAAATCAGATCTTTACAATATAGGTACTTTAGCTAAAGTGAAGCAAATGCTGAAGCTTCCAAACGGCACATTACGCATTTTAGTCGAAGGTTTAAGCCGAGCGGAAATGGTACATTACAAAGATGCTGAAAAATTTACAATTGCGGATTTGGAAATATTTGAGGACGAGCAGTATAAAGATTCTGAAACGGAAGCTTTAATGCGCACGGTTCTATCTTATTTCGAAAAATATGCGAAATCATCAAACAAAATTACGACAGAAACAATCGAGTCCGTTCTCGATATTGAAGAACCGGGTCGATTAGCTGACGTGATTGCTTCCCACTTGCCATTTAAAATCAATGAGAAGCAGGAAGTATTGGCCATTACGAACATTAAAAAGCGTTTGGACCATTTAATGATTCGTCTGCATGATGAGCAGGAAATTTTAAATCTTGAGAAAAAGATCAGCACGAAAGTAAAACAAGCGATGGAACGCACGCAAAAAGAGTATTATTTACGCGAGCAAATGAAAGCCATCCAAACAGAGCTTGGCGACCGTGAAGGGAAAACGGGTGAAATTTCGGAGCTCCGCAAAAAAATCGACAGTGCCGGAATGCCGGAATCAACACAAAAAGTGGCGTTAAAAGAGCTCGACCGCTATGAGAAACTACCTGCTGCAAGTGCAGAGAGCGGTGTTATTCGAAATTATTTAGAATGGCTAGTATCGATTCCTTGGAACGAGAAAACAGAAGATCGCATCGATATTGCGTATGCGGAAGAAATTTTAAATCGTGATCATGATGGTTTGGAAAAAGTGAAAGAGCGCGTGTTGGAATATTTATCAGTACGCCAATTGATGAATTCATTGCGTGGTCCAATACTTTGTTTAGCCGGACCTCCAGGTGTAGGGAAAACGAGCTTGGCGCGTTCCATCGCGGAAAGCCTTGATCGCAAATTCGTCCGTGTATCGCTTGGCGGTGTACGTGATGAATCGGAAATCCGCGGCCACCGTCGCACATATGTCGGCGCAATGCCGGGGCGCATAATTCAAGGCATGAAAAAAGCAGGTACGACAAACCCTGTATTTTTGCTTGATGAAATCGACAAAATGTCAAATGACTTCCGCGGCGATCCATCTGCGGCAATGTTGGAAGTATTGGATCCAGAGCAAAACAATACATTCAGCGATCATTTCATTGAAGAGCCATACAATTTGCAGGATGTCTTGTTTATCGCAACTGCGAATGATTTAAGTACGATTCCTGCACCACTTCTTGATCGTATGGAAGTAATCAATATTGCGGGTTATACAGAGTATGAAAAAGTCGAAATTACGAAAAATCATCTAATTCCGAAGCAAATGAAGGAACATGGTTTGAAAAAGGCGCAATTATTAATTAAAGATGAAGCGATTACCGATTTAATCCGCTATTATACGCGTGAAGCGGGTGTCCGTGGTTTAGAGCGCCAAGTGGCAACAGTTTGCCGTAAAGCTGCGAAAAAAATCGTTTCAAACGAAAAGAAAAAAGTGACAGTCAGCTCAAAAATATTAATAGAGATGCTTGGTAAACATCGCTTCCGCTATGGACAGGCAGAAATGGAAAACCAAGTAGGTGTCGCTACCGGACTGGCCTATACGACAGTAGGTGGAGATACATTACAGATCGAGGTTTCATTAACACCTGGTAAAGGTAAATTAATTTTAACAGGGAAGCTTGGCGATGTAATGAAGGAATCCGCACAAATTGCGCTTTCATTTGTCCGCACATTAACAAACGATTTAGGCGTGGATGCTGATTATTTCGATCAGCACGATATTCATGTCCACGTTCCGGAAGGCGCAGTACCAAAAGATGGGCCGTCAGCAGGTATTACGATGACGACCGCTATTGTATCTGCAATAACTGGAAAAGCAATTAAACGCGAAATTGGAATGACTGGAGAAGTAACATTACGGGGTCGTGTACTGCCGATCGGCGGCTTAAAAGAGAAATCATTAAGTGCCCACCGTGCAGGATTAACGACGATTATCATTCCGCAAGACAATGAACGTGATATTGATGATATTCCTGAAACAATTCGTGAGCAACTCACATTTAAACTAGTTTCACAAGCGGAAGAAGTTCTTGCGCTCGCACTAGATGGAGGTTTTAAAAAGTAATGAAAGTCCATAACGTAGAAATGATCGGCAGCTTTGTCCGACCAGAACAGTTCCCGGAAGACGGGCTACCTGAATTCGCTTTAGCGGGTCGTTCAAATGTCGGTAAATCTTCGTTTATCAATCGTATGATTGGCCGTAAAGCAATGGCACGTATTTCGTCAAAACCTGGTAAAACACAACAGTTGAATTTTTATAAAATTGAAGAGCAACTGTACTATGTTGACGTACCAGGATACGGCTATGCAAAAGTTTCAAAATCAGAGCGCGCAGCATGGGGGAAAATGATCGAGCAGTACTTCATGGGGCGCGAGCAGTTAAAGGCGGTCGTATTGATTGTCGATATTCGTCATAATCCAACTGCGGATGACTGCATGATGTATGATTTCCTAAAGCATTACAATATCCCGGTCATTGTTGTTGCGACAAAGGCAGATAAAATTCCAAAAGGAAAATGGGATAAGCATAAAAAGCATGTACGCGAAACATTGGAAATGGACAAGCAAGATCCATTAATTGTGTTTTCTTCAGAAAAAGGCATCGGCTTTGAGCAAGCATGGGCCGAAATAGAAGCACGTATGTAATATAAAAGAACAACTTCGAATAGTCTCGAGGTTGTTCTTTTTTCATAGCAAGGAAATTAAGGAATATAGCATAGCGGTCAATTTTATCTATTTATAATAATTACTTGATATTTGCCGTGTTTTGCCGATAAGAATTGCAGGAGGTGTTACATTTGGATATTGCAGCTTTAGCAATGACGATGAAACAAGCCGAGTTGATGCAGAATGTTTCGTTGGCTGTTACAAAACAAGCGATGGAATTTCAGGAGCAAAGCGCGGAACAATTGCTGGAAGTCATTGACGCGCCACACCCAACATTAGGACAAACAATCGATATCTCTGTATAAAATTTAAAATCTATCGATGCGAACGCCCGGTAAATTTGGTAAAATAAAGTAGGTAATGCTGCATTTACTTTGATTATACAAATATTTTGGGCGTTTTATGACGTTTTATGAAATATGAATGAACGCAAAATCTATTTTGGCTTAACTATTACATAAACATACTATAGAAGGAGGCGAACCAATTGCTTAAAAAATTTGCCATATTATTTACAGCAATTCTATTGGCTTTAGCAATCTTTCCAACTGGACCACAAGCTGAAGCATCTACTACATACACATTTATGAAAGCCAATTATGATGAAACGCAAGATAAGAAAGGGAACGTCACACGTACGCTAAAGAGTGTTACATTGAAAAACAGCTCTGGAAAAACGGCTACATTCAATATTGGCAATACAGGAAAATATTATATTAACAATACGTTGACAAATATTGATGGTTTTAAAGCCGGTATGGATGTCACAATTAAATTAAACTTAGGCAAAATAACGGAAATGCGAGGTTCAACAAATGATGGGGACGGGTCGATTGTTGAAAATAGTAAGCAAGTTTCCGGTGCTGTCACACAAATCGACCCAAACGGCTTGCAAATCCGTGTAAAGGTTGATGGTTCCTCAACAAAAACCTATACCGTGACGAGCAGTACAGAAGTGTTTAAAGGGAATTCATCAGTGGATATTAGCACGCTCTATGTAGGTGACCAAGTGCGTTTGAAATTTGCGACGGCCAATACATCCCGCATCGCAGTAATCAATATTATGAGCACAGCCAATATGGTGGAAGATTTATATAAAGCGAATTTAAATTCGATTAATACGAATAAAAACACACTAATCGTAAATAATGCACATCCGATGCTAGATTGGCGCTTCGGAACTGAAACAACAAAAACACAAGCGACATTCAATTTCACAAATAATACAAGCATTTACGTTGGCAATAAAAAGATTTCAAAAAGCCAATTGAAAAACTACCGCAATAGCGAACTGTATTTCGTTACAAAAAAACAGTTCAGCAAAGAAGTTATTGATAAAATTATTGTCCTTGCAAAAAATGAGCGCACTTATTATCAGCCGATCACAAGTGTCAATATCGGTGTAAATGTGCTGGAATTGAAAAATTCATTAAAGCTAAGCTATCATAACGGTTCAATTTTAATCCGCAATGGGCGCTTAGTGGAGCCAGAAGGATTGATGGCATTGAATTTAGCCCAAACACCGATTTCTACAACGGCATTTGTCTTGACGGATGGGGCAACTAAAAATGACTATGCACATGTTGTGAATATTACGAACGACGCATTTTTGGCACCGAATTTATCAAAATACCAACTTTACTTTGGCAGAATCGATATTGCGGATTTAGATGCCTATCAAGTGGAATTATCAGATTTAGAACGATTCGATAATCATTTCTGGAATACAGACAATAACATTGCCGAATTTGCCTACAGCAATTCTACAATCGCTTCCGAATTAGACGGAACACAGCAATTTAAAGTCATCCCAGAATTGGATTTGGACTTGTACGATAATTATACAAACTCGCCCAACCCATATTACGGGTATTTCTATGTGAATAACGGACATATCCAAGGAATTCACTTTGTCCCGAATGAAAAGCTTGCCGCGTTAACATTGACAGGACGAGTAAATTCGATTAATTACAATACGAAGAAGATTTCTGTAGTAAATAGTAGCCAATGGGGGAAAGATGGTTATTGGAACTTCCGATACGGGTCACTCACATTGGATTTATCAAAAGCGATGATTGTTAAAAATGGTAAAGTGATAGAGATGAATGATATAAAAAAATCAGATCACATTACCGCAATCGCACGCTCTACATCCGATGTGTACGTATTAATGGTAAATGAATAATAGAATGGCATGCGGGGCAAGCTTCCCGCATGCCAATCAATCTTTATGGAAGACTTTGAAGCAATTATAAATACATAGAGAAATGAGGAACGGATTTGTGAGAAAGAAACTTAACTTAACAGCGCTATTGGCATGCTCAATTTTCTGTATGGCACTGCTGATGCACCCTTTAAAAAGTTCAGCACAGTCGATCGATTTGACGGGTGGAATTAAAAATGAATATGAATACGAAGAATACTTCTTTTTGACAGGAAAGCCGATTAAATTCACAGGTACGAGCAAAAACGTTTCCGTAACGCAAACGGAGCGCCAAGGGAAATTAACGGAAACGTATAAATTTACGCTAACAGGACAAAACGGAGAAAAATTGACACGCAACTTTACTTATACATATGATGTGACAAATTATGATCAAGTCGGTCAAAGTTCTGCGACAGGGAGTGTCACGAAGTTCACGGAAAAAATTACAGTTGGTGACCGCACATTCACATTGGCCGATTATCAACTTTCAAAAAGCACGATAACGGATAAACGCCCTGCATCCGACTATTATTCAGGGGAAGCAGTTGCACGTAAAACGTATACTGAAACAACAGGACGCGGAAAAGATGCGGCTACGAAAACAATTACGGTAGATGTAAACAGCCGCAATGAAGGCTATGAAAATTTCTGGGGAGCTACTGAAACGCAAATTACGGACTTTGAATTCGAATTTGAAGATGGCTCGATAGGGACAGTAACAAATAAAGTATCAACAGCAAAATCGCGCACACTGGAATACAACGAAAATGATGCTACATTATCAAGCTTCAATGGCAACTACAAAACAGTCAGCTCTGCGGATTCATTGTCAGAATATGAATACGACTTACCGAACGGCAGGGGGAAAGTAGCGAGCAATATCGATTATATGCCGAAGCTGGAAATGCTCAAAATACCGAAATTCCGCGACTTGTCTTCAAACTGGGCACGTGAGCAAATCGAAAAACTGTATTCGCTTGGAATTTTAGATGACCAATCGAACTTCTATTCACCAAATACACCGGTACAGCGCTATGATTTTGCGATTGCTATTGGTAAAGCGATCGACCTGCGTGTATTGGAAGAGCAAAATAATCGCCGCAATTCGGCACAGCCGGCTATTTTCAAAGATGTGAAACGTACAACGAAAGACTACAATTATTTAGTGGCGGCCGTAAATAAAGGGGTTATTAAAGGAACAACGCCGACTACTTTTGACCCGGACGGCTTCTTAACGCGTCAGCAGGCAGCGACGATTTTAGTGCGAGCGCTTGGCTTGGAAGGAAAAGCGCCAGACCCGGGCTATACAACCGAATACAAAGATGATTATAAAATTACGGATTATGCGCGCGATTCGATTTATGTTGCGACACAGCTAGGATTACTATCGGGCAGCAATGGCTATTTCAATCCGAAAGATACGTTGACGCGTGCGCAATCTTCAGCGATTATCGAACGATTTTTACGTTATTTGGAAACGGATTTAAAAGAAAACTACCGAGACAATATTCTGTTCTTTAACTAAGGAGTTGCAAACATGAATAAACCGAAGAAATTAATGGCAATGCTGCTTTCTTGTCTTCTTATCCTTTCAATAGCCTTCCCGTTCGGACCGATAGAAGCGGAAGCAGCAAACAAACAAATTTCGGATATCGCGAAAACAAACTCGAAATATAAAGCTGCAAAATGGGCAGTGGACAATGATTACATGCAATTATCCGGCGGGAGTAAATTCCAGTCGGGTACGCTAGTGATGGAATGGCAAATGCTGCAGTTTCTGGCGAAGCTTGACGGCAACTACCATTTCGATGCGAATAACAAAGATATGCTATATGAACATTACAGCAGTTTAAATATCCCTTTATATGGGGCCGACAATCCGTCAAAGCGCAATGCGAATATTTCGCGCGGGCATTTTGCGCGTCTATATGCTGCGGTAAATGGTCTTGACTTATCGGAAGTACAGGCAGTGCAATATTTATATATGAATGAAATTACGACAGGCACGACAGGCAAGCGCACATTTGAAGACTATAAACCGACACGCAATATTAACCGTGGCGATATGGCTGTATTTATGTACCGCATCAATCAGCAAGGTAAGATGGCGATTGAAGGTTTAGCGAGCGCGCCAGCAGGCAAGGACAACAATAAAATCACGCTGCCGACAAATTTTGTCGAAAGCAAAGATGGCACGGTGGCAATACCGACGACGCCGGGTAAAAATACGGACGATAAAAATAAGCGTCCCGATATTTATAAAGCGGTAAAGAGCATCAAAGTGGCGAATGAAGAATTAATCGCAAATGGCATTGATTCAACATTGATTACAATTGATTTGCGCGATAGCTATGGCAATGACATTTCATATGATGAGTCTCTTGCATTTAAAGTAACGTCAGTGGCAGGCGCGAAAGTTTCCGAGACGAACACGAGCACAAGCGGCCAATCGACAGTTGTGTATACAGATGGTCCACAGCTCAATGTATATGTCACAGCACCTTCTTTAACAAAGTCAGTAGTAGACACAATACGTTTTGAGATGATAGACCCATCAGAGAAGTATCACACATATAAAAACCAGGTAATCGAAGCTTCTGTGCGCTATGTGCCAAAAGCAGAACTTCGCATTACGTATGAAGTGTTCGATCCGGAGCAGACAGAATGGAATGGCGGAACGGTTGATCCGGGAGTGAAGCCTTTGCCGGCCTTGCCTCAAGGAGTTGTAGGTACGACAACAGTTCCGTTTACTCAAAATGGGATTATTACGATTACAGATTACGATGAAGATATTAAAGTGATGACGGGTTCGAAATGGGAATCGTATACAAACGCCCAAGGAGCATTGACACAAGGCGAGGTCACTTCTGATGAAATTCAATATGGAAATGCGGAGTTGAAATTAGAGGGCCAAATCATTTCAGTATGGTTATTCGAACAAATTTTAGAATACATGATTGAAGGTCCGGAAGGCGAATCTTCATGGGGCGGTTTAGGAAATGCAAAAGTAATGTATACGGTAAATAATGAAGGCCGTGCTACGTATGACTTGCAAGGTGTTATGAGTGAAGAGGATACGGTCGGCTTCAATTCCATGCTGCATGCCGTTATCATTTACTTGACAGGAAAGTTTTTGCCGATTGCCGATCAAATTACATTGGCGCATGAAGAATCGGTTGAAGTGATTAAAGCGATGTATGATCGTTTAGGACAAATCGACAAAAACCTATTGAAAAAAGACTATGCAGATTTAATCGGTAAACTGGAAGGCGCCGTTTCGAAAATTGAAGTATTGCTTGCAGGGAAAGAACTGCAGCAGCGTCCGGAAGGCATGGACCGCTATACGAAAGTGATCGTCAATTTAGTGGCGCCAAGCGGAGTTATCATTACCGATTATAAAGGGACAGTTGAAGTGACATTCAACGGGAAAACGCGTGTTGTGTCATTTGATACGAACACGAAAGATTACAATAACAATACAGGCAGCCGCGGTTCTGCTGTTGTTTACTTCGATGATATCCTATACGGCAATTCACAAGTAAAAGCGCGCCTGATCGACTTGGATCCGCGCTACGACAAAGTAGTTCAAAGCTTAAAAAATGTAACAGTTTCAGAAACAATTTTTGCAAATCCGCGTTTTGAAAGTAATTTATGCGCACTTGAATCGGAAGTTATGTTTGTAGTCGATCATTCCGGCTCGATGAAAGTGCGCGACTCGAAAAACTATACTGCTGACAAAGTGAAACAGACAGTTAAGCAAATCGGTGCGAACCCAAGCCATGTGTATCGCTTCAGCAATCGTCCTAACCATGAGGCGACAGATAAAGCAAATGTTGTTTCAAGCATTGATAGTTTACTAAGCTATAAAAACGAAAACCGATCTACGAATATCGTTTCAGCACTAAAAACAGCAGTCAATAACTTCACTTCAAACCAATATACGAACAAAGCAATCGTATTAGTAACGGACGGCTATTCGAACAGCAATGGTTTGGATGATGTCATTCGCAGCGCCAAAGAAAAAGGGATTGCAATCCATACAGTTTCTGTCGGCTCCTATACAACAGTTAACGAAAAGCTATTGAAAGAAATTTCTTCGGAAACTAAGGGCACATACCAAAATATTTCAACGATCGAAAATTTACATGGATCGCTGCAATCGATAATTACAACGATTTTATGTAAAACACCTGTTATGAACAACAGCTGTTTAGCAGGCGATACAATTTTTAATCGTACAGATGTGCGAATTGAGACACAAAAAGTTACGATTATCGCTGATGTGAATACAGGGTGCGACAATGTAAAAGGCGTGCGTGCAGTGTTCATTTCACCGAGCGGGGACGTCCGCTACGATCTTCCGGCACGCGGTTCTTCACGCTATATGCACCGACCGAACTTGTATGAGTTCCCGGAATTTGATCTGTATGTTGAAGTGGAATTCCAAGCGCTTGACCAATCCGGTAATATTATCGCAACGAAAATTCATAATATGTAAAAAAAGAGGCTCGCTGAATTAAGGCGGGCTTCTTTTTTAATCCGAATGATTGAAATATGTGTCGAACTTTGCTAAACTTACATTAGAATAATTCTAATTTAAAAATACTTTCATAGCATGTTCACAATATAGACGTGAATAATGCTTCCTTTATGCTACAATAGAATCTGTGAATTAGAACGTGTGAGGTGTGGGGGTTCATGCATACATTAGTAGTAGGCTTGAATTATAAAACGGCGCCAGTAGAAATTCGGGAAAAGCTGTCGTTTATCGAATCAGATCTTCCGAATGCTATGGAAGCGCTGCAACAACAAAAAAGCATATTAGAAAACGTAATTATCTCTACTTGTAACCGTACTGAAATATATGCGGTTGTTGATCAATTACACACTGGCCGCTATTATATTAAACAATTTTTGGCTAACTGGTTTAACATACCGATGGAGCAATTCGAGGACCATCTATTCATCCGTGAAGAAGATGAGTCGTTAAACCATTTGTTCCGCGTGACGGCTGGTATTGATTCAATGGTGTTGGGGGAAACGCAAATTTTAGGACAAGTAAAGAAAAGTTTCCTGCAAGGCCAGGAGCTTGGAACTACGGGTACTGTTTACAATCACTTATTTAAACAAGCGGTTACATTCGCAAAACGTGCCCACAGTGAAACAGCAATCGGGGAAAATGCCGTATCTGTTTCATATGCAGCAGTGGAGCTTGCGAAGAAAATTTTTGGTTCCTTGCAAAACAAGCATGTCGCTATTTTAGGGGCCGGTAAAATGGGGGAACTCGCAATTCAAAACCTTCATGGCAATGGTGTTGGAAAAGTGACTGTTATTAATCGTACATTTGAAAAAGCCCAAAATTTGGCATCGAAGTTTGACGGCGATGCAAAGGCTATGAACGAATTGCAATGTACGCTTTTGGAAGCGGATATTTTAATTAGTTCAACAGGTGCAACAAATTATGTCATTGACTATGATTTGATGAAAGATGTTGCGAAGTTCCGTAAGGGCGATCCGTTATTTATGGTCGATATTGCGGTGCCGCGTGATTTAGACCCGCGTATCGGGGATGTTCCGAACGTTTTCCTGTACGATATTGATGATCTGCAAGGGATTGTACAAGCGAACCTGGCAGAACGCGAGCGCGCGGCAAATGAAATCATGTCGATGATCAATGATGAAATTATTCAATTTAAAGATTGGTTTAACACGCTTGGCGTCGTTCCGGTCATTTCTGCCTTACGTAAAAAAGCGGCATCGATCCAAGAAGAAACAATGATGAGCATCGAAAACAAAATGCCGGATTTAACAGAACGCGAACGTAAAATTTTGAATAAGCATACAAAATCGATTATTAATCAATTACTAAAAACGCCAATCCTTCAGGCAAAAGAGCTGGCGAATGAGAAAGATGCAGAAGCACAGCTTGCATTATTCCAGCAAATCTTCGGGATTGAAGACCAAGTGCAGCAGCAAGTGCGCCATTTACATGCCGGAAAAGTAAAAAGCAATGAAAAAGTAACTGATGATAACTTAAATCCAGGTCTATCTTATTAATTGAACAATAGCCAATAGAAATTGAGCCTTATTGAAGTGCTTTATTCAAATAAAATATAAGCGTTTTCGTATCTCTATGGTAAAATTGTAGATGGCGAAAGCGCTTTTTTAGTAAAAATCAAGAATGTGCAAGTTTCAAATAGGAGAAGGGTGCATATGACAGAACTGGTAATGGCAAGATTATATGAGCTCATGATTATTCTCTATGCGCTCAGCATTGTGCTCTATTTTACAGACTACTTATATAAAAATGTGAAATTCAGACGCGTTGCTTTTTGGTTTGTTTCGATCGTATGGGTTCTGCAAATTTTATTTATTGTATTATTTATTATCGAAACGAAACGCTTTCCGATTTTGTCGTTGTATGAAGGTGTATTTTTTTATGCGTGGCTTTTAACAACGCTGTCGATTGTGCTGCATTGTATCGCCCGTGTCGATTTACCTGTATTTTTTATAAATGTTTTAAGCTTCATTTTTGTGACAATCCATTTATTTGCGCCTCAAACAAACGGACAGATTGTCGGAGAGTCCTTAGTTTCGGAAATGCTATTAATCCATATTAGCTTTGCGATAGTGTCTTACGCAGCCTTTTCCGTTGCGTTTGTCTTTTCGCTGCTGTATATAATTTTATATCGAATATTAAAGCAGAAAAAATTAAACAATTTATGGTCCAGGCTGCCGAGTTTGCAGCAGACAGTAAAGTGGATGAATTTGTCGACAATTATCGGCATACCGCTATTATTGATTAGTTTAATTTTAGGATTGGAATGGGCATTTTTAACATTGGAAACTGTTTCGCTTTTCGATGTTAAAATTATTGGCTCGTTCATCGTATCCGTTGTTTACCTGATTATTTATTTGCTTCACCAAAGAGGCAAATTATTAGGAACAACGTATGCGAAAGTGCATATTTATTTATTTTTGCTCGTTGTCGTCAATTTTTTCCTCGGCAGCAAATTATCGAATTTCCATCTATGGGTTTAACAGAAAGGTCGGAGTATAGTGAGAAAAATTATTGTAGGGTCTCGAAAAAGTAAACTGGCATTAACACAAACAAATTGGTTTATTAATGAATTAAAAGCGGCTGGTGTGCCATTTGAATTTGAAATAAAGGAAATCGTGACAAAAGGTGATCAAATTTTAGATGTGCAGCTTTCAAAAGTTGGCGGGAAAGGTCTATTCGTAAAAGAAATCGAGCAAGCTTTATATGATAAGGAAATCGATTTTGCGGTGCATTCGATGAAGGATATGCCGGCTGTATTACCGGAAGGGCTTGTCATTGGCTGTATTCCTCCACGTGAAGATGCTCGTGATGCCTTTATTTCGAAAGGTCATGTGAAGTTTGCCGATTTACCGCATGGTGCAGTCGTGGGGACGAGTTCATTGCGTCGCAGCGCACAGCTATTGCAAGTACGCCCAGACCTGGAAATTAAGTGGATTCGCGGAAATGTCGATACACGTTTAAACAAATTGCAAACAGAAGAGTATGATGCGATTATATTGGCTGCGGCAGGCTTAAAACGTCTTGGCTGGAGCGAAGAAGTCGTTACCGAATATTTGGATGCGGATATTTGCTTGCCGGCTGTTGCACAAGGTTCGCTAGGTATTGAATGCCGTGCAGATGATACAGAGCTATTGGAGCAATTGGCGAAATTGACCGATGCGCAAACTTGGGAAACCGCACATGCAGAACGATCGTTTTTAGCGGCAATGGATGGCGGGTGTCAAGTGCCGATTGCCGGGTATGCGACAGTTGATGGCGGGTCGATTACACTGACAGGTATGGTTGCTGCACCGGATGCCTCGATCTTTTATAAGGAAACATTATCAGGCACAGATGCAGATGCTCTAGGGAAAGCTGTTGCCTCGATGCTGACGGAGCAAGGAGCATATGAGTTGATTCAGCGCGTAAAGGCTGAGTTGGATGCCGAATAGATTAGCGGGCAAAACGATTATTTTAACAGGGTCCACCGTCGTTGCTTCAGTGAAACAATCCATTGAGCAACATGGCGGGACTGTAAGGCATTTGCCGCTAATCGAGACGGTAGAAAAAATTTCAGACGAAGATGCATCGTTCATCGACAAGCTGCCGTTATATGATTGGCTCATTTTTACGAGCCAAAATGCGGTAATTAGCTTTTTGGCTAAGTGTATACGTCATCATGTGAACTATGCAGAGTTGCCGCATAAAATTGCTGCAGTTGGCGAGAAAACTGCGGAGCTTTTAGGCAATGCACAATTAAAGGTTCATTTTATGCCAACCGTTTATAGTGCGGATGTGTTCGTGCAGGAGTTTCGAAAGGAATCACAGGAGCGCGTGCTATTTTTGCGCGGATCGATGGCGAAGGCAACAATCCGGGACGGCACGGGTGCTGATGAGTGGACGATATACGAGACGCAGGATTGCCTGAAATATATAGAGCAATTAGAGCAGTGCCTTATTTCCAGCGCCGAGCCTATCGTAATTTTTGCAAGTCCTTCCGCAGTAGATGTATATGCGGAGTATATCGTACCGGATCTGGATTGGTGTTTTGCAAAATTTGCCTCGATTGGTCATGTAACGACAGCTGCTCTCGCAAAATACGGGGTAAAACCCATTGTGCAACCAAAAATCTATACGATGCAAGCTGTAGTCGAGCAGCTCATCTTGGAGGAACAGACAAAATGACAGAACTTTATTTCCAGCGTCACCGTCGCCTGCGCCAAAATGCAGCGATGCGTGCTTTAGTAAAAGAAACGCACCTACAAAAAGAAGACCTGATTTATCCATTATTTATTATTGAGGGCGAAAATATTAAAAATGAAGTAAGTTCAATGCCAGATGTATTTCAGCTTTCTTTGGACAATTTAGCTGAAGAAGTGGATGAAATTGTCGATTTAGGCATTCGTGCAGTATTATTATTCGGTATTCCAGCTGAAAAGGATGCAGTAGGTACAGGCGCGTTCCATGATCATGGGATTGTTCAAGAGGCGACACGGTTAATTAAAGAGCGTCACCCGGAACTTTTAGTAGTAGCGGATACATGCTTATGCGAATTTACCGATCACGGACATTGTGGGGTCATTGAAGGCGAACAAGTTTTAAATGATCCATCACTTGATGTATTGGCTCGTACAGCTGTTTCGCAGGCTAAAGCAGGCGCGGACATTATTGCACCATCGAACATGATGGACGGCTTTGTTACTGCGATTCGCGCAGGGCTGGATGCAGCAGGCTTCGAGCATATTCCGATTATGTCCTATGCGGTGAAATACGCATCAAGCTATTACGGGCCATTCCGTGAAGCGGCAGAAGGGGCACCACAATTCGGTGACCGCAAAACGTATCAGATGGATCCTTCCAACCGAATGGAAGCGATGCGTGAAGCAACATCTGATGTAGAGGAAGGCGCGGATTTCCTCATAGTGAAGCCGGCATTAGCTTATATGGATATTATTCGCGATGTGAAAAACAGTTTTCCGCTGCCTGTCGTTGCCTATAATGTATCAGGCGAATATTCGATGGTTAAAGCAGCCGCAGCGAATGGCTGGATTGACGAAAAAGCAGTTGTACTTGAAACATTATTAGGTATGAAGCGTGCGGGATCGGATTTAATTATTACTTATCATGCAAAAGACGTATGTCGTTGGTTGGAGGAGAAATAATATGCGCAGTTATGAAAAATCGAAAGCAGCTTTTACAGAAGCCGTTGATTTAATGCCAGGCGGGGTAAACTCGCCAGTACGTGCGTTCAAATCGGTGAATCTGGACCCGATTTTCATGGAATCGGGAAAAGGCGCCGTTATTAAAGATATTGATGGCAATGAATATATTGACTATGTACTATCATGGGGACCGCTTATTTTAGGACATGCACACCCGGAAGTTGTTGCGGCAATTCAAGAGCAAGCAGCTAAAGGGGCTTCATTTGGGGCGCCGACTGTTTCTGAAAACAAATTGGCAAAGCTTGTAATGGACCGTCTGCCATCTGTAGAAATGATTCGCTTCGTTTCTTCAGGCACGGAAGCTACGATGTCGGCATTGCGTTTGGCGCGCGGCTTTACAGGGCGCGATAAAATTTTGAAATTCGAAGGCTCATACCACGGTCACGGGGATTCATTATTAATTAAAGCGGGCTCAGGTGTTGCAACGCTTGGTTTGCCGGATTCACCTGGTGTACCGGCAGATATCGCTAAAAATACGCTGACAGTCGCGTACAACGATCTGGAATCAGCAAAAGTAGTATTCGAGAAGTTCGGTTCGGATTTAGCTGCCGTTATTTTAGAGCCGGTAGCCGGGAATATGGGTGTTGTTCCGCCACAAAAAGGCTTTTTGGAAGGATTGCGCAAGCTTACTGAAGAAAATGGTACATTATTAATCTTTGATGAAGTTATGACAGGTTTCCGTGTTGACTACGGATGTGCACAGGAATACTATGGAATTGCACCAGACCTTACTTGTTTAGGAAAAGTAATCGGCGGAGGTTTGCCAGTAGGCGCATTCGGCGGAAAGCGCGAAATTATGGAAAAAATAGCTCCTGCAGGTCCGATTTACCAAGCAGGGACATTATCGGGTAACCCGCTTGCGATGACAGCAGGATATGAAACATTATCCCGTCTGAATAAGGAATCGTATACGTATTTCCGTAAACTCGGCGACCAATTGGAAGAAGGATTCCGTGCCGCAGCGACGAAATATAATATTCCGCATACAGTGAATCGTGCAGGGTCGATGATTGGTTTCTTCTTCACAAATGAAGATGTAATCGATTTTGAAACAGCAAAAAGCTCTGATTTGGAACTGTTTGCAGAATACTTTAAATTAATGGCGGAAGAGGGCATTTTCCTGCCCCCATCCCAGTTTGAAGGATTATTCATTTCAACAGCGCATACAGAACAGCATATCGCCAAAACGGTTGAAGCATTCCACCGTGTATTTGAAAAATTGGCCCGGTAATCTATTAAGAACTCATAAATCCCCTTTCTATGCATAATGTAAACGTAGGAGGGGATTTTTTATGCAACAGTGGGAAATGAACGAGATGTTCACATTTCCGAAGCAATTAGGAAATGTCCTAGCAAATTCCAAAATAGTTGTCGAACCGAAATGGCATGAGGAAACCAAGGATGATTCAATTGTATTAAGAGGCATTTATGTATTAAAAGGAAATATCCAATTTGATCATGTACCAAGGGAAGAGGAAATAGAGGAAGGCATTTATATCGAGCATATGGATATTGAAAAAGATCATGGCTATTTTGAATACGCCTTGCCATTTGCCATCGATTTTCCGAATGATGACATCGGAAATATTTCTCTTCGCATAAAGGATGTGAAAATCGAACCGAATAATGGTTGCTGCTTATGTAGCTGGCATGTTCATTGCGATATGGAAAAGAATGTACAAGCAATCGCGGAAGTCAGCGAAAAAGCTGAAATCGCTGAAAACGCGGAAGTCCTTGAAATCACGGAAAATGCTGAAATCGTCGAAATGACCGAAGCTGCCGAGCCGGTGCAACAACCTTCTATTGAAGAACATATAGTACTGGCTGAAGCGGACCTGCAAGCTGAGCTACAGCAAGAAACACCGCCAGTTCAGCTTGTTTCAGAAGAGCTTGATTTTTTGGAGCAACTGGCCGATGCATACAGCCGTGTCCAAATCCAAGTGAAAAAATAAAAAAACGGTTCCGTAAGTCGCTTATCTTACGGGACCATTTCATTTTCCGAAAGGATTTTAAATGAAGTCTGTTAATAATAAGTAACAGATTAAAATAAGGACCGCCAATAATAATATATCGCCTGTTGTCGGGACTATGATTGTTCGGATTGCTTGAAAAACAGTTAGCGGAATAATGCAGTGCTTCATATAAAAGCGGAGTTTTCGCAACCATGGCGGCAACAAGTACGGATTATAATTTTTTCGCAATTTCCAAACCCCTTTTGCATAGTATATGTAAACATAATAAAAAACGTGTTTTTGCATAATGCAATCCGGCACTTGAAATTTCGCAAAAAACAGCTTAAAATAAATTGCAACAATATAATTGAAGCGATGAACAGGAAGAGTATGTATGCTCATGATGCACAGAGAGGAAACGGCAGCTGGAAAGTTTCTGCATCGTCCGTACAGAAGGTAGCCTAGGAGCTGACTTAGTGAACGAATTAGTAGCTAAGTTCCGGTTAAACACCGTTATCGAATGAAGTGCCGTTTGGGCATTGCAACGCCGCATATTCACATTGTATGCGAGCGCTTGACTTTTTAATATGAAAGGTCAAAAGAAAGCGCTTGTCAGACAAGAAACGCAGCCGAGCGAAGACGCAAATTGAACGCATAGTTCATGAGCGGACGAGTGAAGCGAATGACGAAGTATGCGGACGCTTGACTTGACCGACGGAATTAAAGGTGGTACCGCGAACTAACTCCCTCGTCCTTTTTTATAGGCGAAGGGAGTTTTTTATTTTAGTTGAATTTATTTTAAGGAGAGATTCACATGACGGAAATCACAATGCCAACAAAGTATGATCCAAAGTCAACAGAAGCCGGCCGCTATGAATGGTGGCTGAACGGCAAATTTTTCGAAGCAGATCCAACAAGCGATAAAGAACCATATTCCATCGTTATTCCACCACCGAACGTAACAGGGAAATTGCATCTCGGCCATGCATGGGATACAACATTACAGGATATTTTAATCCGCATGAAGCGCATGCAAGGCTATGACGCGCTATGGCTGCCTGGTATGGACCATGCAGGGATCGCAACACAGGCGAAAGTGGAGGAGCAATTGCGCGGTGAAGGCATTTCCCGCTACGATCTTGGCCGTGAAAAATTCCTTGAAAAAACATGGGAATGGAAAGAAGAATACGCTTCCCACATCCGTGCGCAATGGGCGAAGCTAGGCTTAGGGCTGGATTATTCAAAAGAGCGCTTCACATTGGATGAAGGTTTATCAGAAGCGGTAAAAGAGGTTTTCGTAAAGCTGTACGAAAAAGGCTATATTTACCGCGGCGAACGCATTATCAACTGGGACCCTGCGGCAAAAACAGCCCTTTCCGACATCGAAGTTATCCACAAAGAAGTAGAGGGCGCATTTTACCATATGGAATACCCGCTGGCAGACGGCTCTGGTAAATTGCGTGTCGCAACGACGCGTCCTGAAACAATGCTTGGCGATTCAGGTGTTGCTGTACATCCAGAAGATGAGCGCTATGCACACTTAGTAGGAAAAACGGTAATTTTACCAATCGTAGGACGCGAAATTCCAATCGTGGCAGATGACTATGTGGATATGGAATTCGGCACAGGTGTTGTAAAAATGACGCCGGCACATGACCCGAATGACTTTGAAGTTGGGAACCGTCATAATTTAGAGCGTATTTTAGTAATGAACGAAGACGGCACGATGAATGAGCTTGCCGGAAAATATAATGGAATGGACCGATTCGAATGCCGTAAGCAAATTGTGGCGGACTTGCAAGAAGCGGGTGTATTAATCGAAATCGAGCCGCATGTGCACCAAGTAGGTCATTCAGAGCGCACAGATGCAGTAGTAGAGCCTTACCTTTCAAAACAATGGTTCGTTAAAATGGCGCCATTGGCTGAAGAAGCATTAAAAATACAGGCAGAAGAAAACGAAAAAGTAAACTTCGTGCCAAATCGTTTCGAAAACACATATAACCGCTGGATGGAAAATATCCATGACTGGTGTATTTCCCGCCAATTATGGTGGGGGCACCAAATTCCGGCTTGGTACAATAATGAAACTGGCGAAATCTATGTTGGAAAAAATGCGCCTGAAGATAAGGAAAACTGGACACAAGACGAAGATGTTCTTGATACATGGTTCTCATCCGCATTATGGCCATTTTCTACAATGAACTGGCCGAATGAGGAAGATGCGTTATATAAACGCTACTATCCGACAAATACGCTAGTAACTGGCTATGACATTATTTTCTTCTGGGTAAGCCGCATGATCTTCCAAGGAAAAGAATTTACCGGGCAACGTCCATTTAAAGACGTATTAATCCACGGTTTAGTGCGTGATGAAGAAGGACGCAAAATGTCTAAATCGCTTGGCAATGGTGTTGACCCGATGGATGTGATTGACCAATATGGCGCGGATTCATTGCGTTACTTCCTTGCGACAGGTTCATCTCCAGGGCAAGATTTACGCTACTCAACAGAAAAAGTAGAATCGACATGGAACTTTGTAAATAAAATCTGGAACGCATCCCGTTTTGCATTGATGAATATGGAAGGCTTAACATACGGGCAAATCGATTTAACAGGTGATCTTTCAACAGCGGATAAATGGATTCTTTCCCGCCTGAATGAAACGATTGAACGTGTAACAGCATTATCTGATAAATATGAGTTCGGTGAAGTCGGCCGTGAATTGTATAATTTTATTTGGGATGATTTCTGTTCCTGGTATATCGAAATGGCGAAATTACCATTATACGGTGAAGACGAAGCTGCCAAATTAACGGCGCGTTCGGTGCTTGCCTACGTATTGGATAACACAATGCGTTTACTTCACCCATTAATGCCGTTCGTTACAGAGGAAATTTGGCAGCATTTGCCGCATGAAGGGGAGTCAATTACAGTTGCTGCATGGCCGACTGTAAATCCGGCATTCAACTTTACGGCAGAAGCAGGCGATATGCAGCTATTAATGGATATTATCCGTTCAGTACGTAATATCCGTGCAGAAGTGAACACGCCGATGAGCAAAAAAGTAGCGATGACGATTTCAGCAAAAGATGATCAAACAGCGGCTATACTTGAAGCGAACAAAGGCTATATCGAAAAATTCTGTAATCCGGAAGGCTTAACAATCGGCGCGCAGCTTGAAGCGCCGGCACAGGCGATGTCAGCAGTAGTTTCAGGGGCGGAAATCTTCATGCCATTAGCAGGCTTAATCAATATTGAAGAAGAAATCGCCCGCCTTGAAAAAGAGCTGGACAAATGGGCGAAAGAAGTTAAATTAGTTTCCGGCAAATTATCGAACGAACGGTTTGTTTCAAAGGCGCCGGAAGCTTTAGTAGCGGCAGAACGCGAAAAATTGGCGGACTATGAAGAGAAATTCGCGACGGTTGAAAAGCGTATTGCAGAATTGAAAAATATGTAATTGTAATTGGGAATGGGCTGCGCAAAAAGAGAAGTATTTTGCGCAGCCCTTCTTCTGATGAAAATACGCTAAATAACTTGCCTATGAAGCGGCCATAATCAATTGCCGCCATGTTCGGCATAAAGTTCGTCCTTAAAGGCATTTTTCGAAAAACCTTTTTTTAATTTCGCTATAATTGAATATATTACATAACAGCATCAATAGGGAGAGGAAATAGATGTTTCAAAAGATCGAGCAATGCACGGATTTTATTTTCCGGTTAAAAGCGAGCGAGTATAAAGGAGAGCCACTGCAGTCAGCCCATATTATTTTAAATGTGCTCGGCAACCCTGAACAAAAAACAAAATTTATTCATTTTGCTGGTTCGAATGGAAAAGGCTCCACATTAAATGCAGTGCGGGAAATTTTAATGGAGCATGGCTTAACGGTCGGTGCCTTTATATCCCCGCATTTGGAGCGCGCGAATGAACGTGTGACGGTAAATAAGCAACCGATTTCCGATGCCGACTTTTTGCGCATAGCGAACATGCTTGCCCGGATTATCGAGGAAAAGCTGGATGGGAAATTTCCGAGTTTTTTTGAATTCATGACATTAATAGCCCTACAGTATTTTTCGGAGCAGCAATTGGATGTTGCATTGCTCGAAACAGGGATTGGCGGGCGTTTAGATTCTACAAATGTTGTTACACCGGAAGTGAGCGTCATTACGACGATTTCATTGGAGCATACGGACATGCTTGGCGGGACATATGCAGAAATCGCATCGGAAAAAGCGGGTATTATCAAAACGATGAAGCCTGTAGTCGTCGGTGTAAAAAATACGGAAGCGCTTGCGGTAATTAAAGAAACGGCAACAAATTTATGCGCGTCCATTTATACGCTGGGCGAGCAATTTTATGTTGAAAAGAAGACAGGTGCCGATTTTGACTATATTTCAAATATGAAAATCGAAAATATTGAGCTTGCAATGGTTGGTGACCATCAAATTTCCAATGCGGCACTGGCGATTACCGCCGCAAATTTATTTTTGCCGGCAATGGATGCGCAAAAAGTAAAGAATGCGCTCCAGAAAGCGAAATGGGAAGGCCGGTTTGAGCAAGTCCGGCACAATATTATTTTAGACGGCGCGCATAATTCAGAAGGGACGGCTGCTTTAATCGATACGTTAAAAAAAACGGCGCCGCATAAAAAGGTGAAGTTTGTATATGCGGCATTACAGGATAAGGACCATGCCATAAGCATTGAATTAATGGATGAGGCGGCGACTGAAATGCACTTCACCGAAATCGGTTTACCGCGTGCTGCAACAGCCGAACAGCTTTTCGAACAAAGCAAGCATGCGAATAAGTTTTGCCATAAAAATTGGAAGCAGCTGCTGGACGAGGAAATGGAGCGATTGGCGGACGATGAACTATTTGTCATTACCGGGTCTTTATATTTTATTGCTGAAGTGCGCAGTCTTTTTGTGAAAAGGGGATGGATTGAATGATACCTCTGCTGCATATATATAAGAAGCGTTGGCAAGTGGAAAGTGATCATGCCATTAAGCCTGGGCTGACCGCTATTGAAACAGCGTTAAGTAAGCTGGGTCATCCTGAAAAGCGATTGGAAGTTGTGCATTTTGCCGGAACGAACGGAAAAGGCTCGACATTGGCATTTGTGGAAGGGATGGCAAGGGCTTACGGATTGTCGGTCGGCAAGTTTATGTCGCCTTGTATTGTCGATGTCCATGATCAAATCCAAATTGATGGAAAGCCTATTTCAAGTGAGCAAATGGATTGTATGTTTAAGCGAATAGCAGAGGCAGGGCTTAGCGGGGAACTAACGGACTTTGAGCTATTAACGACCGCTGCGTTTTTATATTTTGCTGACCAAAAGCCCGATCTAGTGTTAATTGAGGCAGGGATGGGCGGAAGAGAGGACAGTACAAATGTTGTCACACCGATTGTTTCTGTCGTACCGAGCATTGCGTTGGAGCATACAAACTTTTTGGGGGATACATTGACAAGCATTGCACACCATAAAGCGGGCATATTCAAACAAAATCGCCCTGCTGTAATAGGAGAAATGGCAAAAGACGCTACGCAAGTTTTTGAACAAGAGGCAAAGGCGAAACATGTATCTCTTCTGGCATATAACACGCATTTTACCGTAACGAAAAGTAAAGGCGCAGAGACATACGAAAATTTCTCGCGGCAATTAAGGGTAACAGATTTGCGGCGTCAGCTTTTAGGAATGCATCAAGGCTATAATATGGCTTGTGCGATTACAGCCTTTTTGGAAGTATTGGATATATTTGAACTTGAGCTTGATGAACAAAAAATTCAGCTCGGAATAAAAAATGCCACACTTGCCGGCCGCTTTGAACAGGTGCTGCCGAATGTATATTTTGATGGTGCACACAACCCTGCAAGCATTCAGTCGTTGGTCGACACAATCAAAGAGCATTTTCCTATGAAGCGAATTGAGTTCGTTATCGGATTATTGGCGGACAAAGATGTTCGGTCGATCCTTCATATATTGGAGGAAGTGGGAGATGCTTTTTACTTTGCCGACATTCAAAACGAACGGGCGATGCAAGCGACAGCCATTTATAGTCTCAGTCATGCTGAGGAAAAGCAAATAATTAGCGATGTTGCCGCATTGTTGAAACTTCCGCTGCAAGAAGGGACAATCCGCATTGTGACGGGTTCCTTATATTTATTAAGTGAAATTCGTCAAAAAATGCAAGAGTTCTAGTCTTTAATGTGACATGTATAGAAATTTGCTGCGGCATATTTTGTATTTGCGTTTTTGGAAAACATTAATTGACTTTAATTTCTTTTTTGTGAAATATGCCCTTTTTGCAAATAAAGAAGAAAAATAGCGAAAACTTTTTAAGTCGAGACGACAGTAGTCTCGCCTTTTTTTATGTCTAATTTGCTATTGTTGACATAAAAAGAGATGGAGCTGTGGCAAATATGAAAGCTTTAAAAAATAATGCCATCATTCAAGCAATGTTCATCGGAGGTTTAACAGGGCTTGCCGGCGTCTTATTATTTATCTTTATTTTACAGTTACCAGCAAAAGAACAACAAGCAGAAACGGTGCCTACAGTGCAAACGACTGAGGCGGCCGAGGAACAGAAAGTCCAGCAGCAGTATTTTGTATTGCAGCACGGCGTCTTTTCGAATTTCGACAGCGCGGCACAATTTTTAGCGACTTATCCGACACTAAACAAAGCGGCAGTCGTGAAAGTGGACGAACAGTTTTTTGTTTGGTCACGTCTTGATACAGAAAAGGTGGAAGCTGCATTAACAACAATTCCAAGCGCTTTTTATAAAAAAATTACCGTGACGAGCAGCTGCCCGAAAAATGCCGAGCTTCAGCTGCCGATTACATTGAAAGATACAAAAATGCTAATGGTCCAGCAAGCCGAAACGATCGATGAACAATTAGTGCCGAATGATTGGATCGAACTTGCGACTGAAGTCTCGAAGCTGTCGACGAACCCGAATATCGTTCGTCTCCATATGTTTATCAATTATTATGAGCGCCTGGATTGCTTAAAAGTGACTTTTTGACGTGCAAAAATACTTGAAAATGTCTTTATGGACCAAAAAAAATATTAGAGCGAATTGTTCAAATTTCCAATTGTCGGTTACTATAGTAAGCAGGAGGATTGGAAATGAATTTTACTACAGATGAACAACTCGTTTTAGCTTCTTCTTCGCCGCGAAGAAAGGAATTGCTCAACATGTTAAATATACCTTTCACAATCGTAACGAGCGATGTTGTGGAAACGAGCGTCAAAGCCGGCACCATTGAGGAATACGTGATAGAAGTTGCGCTCTTAAAAACACGTGATGTTGCGAAAAAATGTCCTCGTAAATGCATTATCGGAGCAGATACAATCGTTGTTTTCGATGGCCAAATTTTACACAAACCTGCATCTTCTGAAGAAGCGATCCAGCATTTGACTCGACTGGCAGGCAATCGCCATGAAGTGATGACTGCTGTTGCGATCATTTTAGCGGACGGAGCAGAGCATACATTCGTCGAGACAACGTCGGTCATTTTTAAAAAGGTTTCCACGCAAATGGTACAAGCATATGTTCAAACGGGCGATCCATTTGACAAAGCAGGCGGATATGGGATTCAGACGAGCGGCGCCATGCTCGTGGATCGCATAGAAGGAGATTATAATAATGTGGTCGGTTTGCCGATCGCATCGTTAGTTCAAAAAATGCTTACATTACAACTACTAAAACTAAACTTTTAGGAGTGGTGTAAATGACTGGAACACCGTTATTGAATTTGAAAATCCATGATGTGCATGAAGCGGACCGCCCACGCGAACGCTTGATTCGCCAAGGGGCAAAGAGCTTATCGAACCAGGAGCTTATCGCGATTTTACTCGGGACGGGTACGAAAAGGGAATCGGTGTTGACGGTAGCTAATCGTGTGCTCATCAATTTTGAGAAATTGCATAATTTGAAGCATGCGACGCTTGAAGAAATTACCGATATTAAAGGTATAGGCGAAGCGAAAGCCGTTTTGCTCCTGGCTGCCATCGAATTGGGAAGAAGGCTTGCGACAAAAGACTTGGAAGAACGATTTACGATTCGATCGCCGGAAGATGCGGCGACCTTTTTAATGCAGGATATGACATCGCTGCAGCAGGAACATTTCGTCTGTTTATTTTTAAATGTCAAAAACCAGGTGCTACATAAGCAAACGATTTTTGTCGGCAGCCTGAATGCAAGCATCTTCCATCCAAGGGAGATCTACCGTGAAGCTGTAAAACGTTCTGCAGCTTCCATCATATGCGCGCATAACCATCCGAGCGGCGTGCCGACACCTAGCCCGGAAGATATCGATGTGACGATGAGACTTTACGAAGCAGGAAAAATTGTCGGCGTCGATTTGCTCGATCATGTTATTATCGGTGACCATCAGTTTATAAGCATGAAGGAAAAAGGGTATTTTTGACTGGGAAGACAAACGTATAATCGCGTTTGTCTTTTTTGTGAGCAGAGCAAGTCAGCTAAGAAATGTTACATCGCTATAATATTTGTCATTCAAATTAAAAATTATCGACATATTTCGCCTATGCAACTTTTATTTGTTATATACGTCATGTGCATGTGGTGATTTTGTTAAATCTTACATATTAATTTTATTTGTTTCAAAACAAAAATAGAAATACAATAGAAAAGTAGTGTTGCAGAAAAAACATTCGACAAAAGTCGCGATTCAGTGCTTGCGACACTATAATTTTTTGATGTAATTCGTTATAATAGAGCGTATGATTTTAGTAACATCATAAATAAGAAATTGTTTTTATAAGAAAGGGAGACTTAATTTGTTTGGATTAGGAAATAAAGATGTCGGGATTGATCTTGGCACAGCTAATACACTAGTATTTGTAAAAGGAAAAGGAATCGTATTGCGCGAACCGTCAGTAGTAGCGAAAAATACAAAAACAGGTGACATCGTTGCAGTAGGGAACGATGCAAAAAATATGATTGGCCGTACGCCTGGTTCAATCGTGGCAATCCGCCCAATGAAGGACGGGGTTATTGCGGACTTTGAAATTACAACAGCTATGATTCAATATTATTTGAAAGAAGCGATGAAAGCGTCAGGCTCTAATTGGAAAAAGCCAAACGTAATGATTTGTGTACCTTATGGCATTACATCTGTTGAACAACGTGCCGTAATCGATGCGAGCAGACAAGCAGGGGCAAAAGAAGCGTTTACGATTGAAGAACCATTTGCGGCAGCAATTGGCGCGAACTTGCCTGTATGGGAGCCAACTGGTTCAATGGTTGTGGATATCGGTGGCGGTACGACAGAAGTGGCTGTTATTTCCCTGGGGGGTATCGTAACGAGCGAATCAGTGCGTGTTGGCGGGGATACGATGGACCATGCGATTATTGCTTACATCCGCAAAACATACAATTTAACAATCGGTGAGCGTACAGCGGAAGGCATTAAAGTCGAAATCGGTACGGCACGGGCGGAAGGTCCTGCAGAAACGATGGAAATTCGCGGACGTGACTTGCTGACAGGTTTGCCAAAAACGATTGAGATTACATCCGATGAAATTTCAAAATCTCTATATGAAGCAATCGCTGCGGTTTTGGACGGTGTAAAGAAAACATTGGAGCAAACACCGCCGGAATTATCGGCAGACGTAATGGAGCGCGGTATCGTGTTGACAGGCGGGGGCGCATTATTGCGCAACTTAGATAAAGTAATTAGCGATGAAACGAAAATGCCTGTATTTATTGCTGAAGATCCATTGGACTGTGTAGCGATAGGAACGGGTAAAGCATTAGACAATATCGATTTAATTCGTGCGCAACAAGTGAAGTAGGGAGGACTCGCAGTGCCACATTTTTCAAATAAAAAATTAATTGTACTATTAGTAAGTGTAATTTTCCTGGTGGCATTGATTGGGTTCTCTTTACGTGATCGTCATAACGCAACATTACCCGAGCAAATTATTAAAGATACAGTTGGCTTTGCACAATCGCTTGTCGCAAAGCCGGCTAATTACATAACAGGTATTTTTAGCAATATTGATTCGCTGTTAAATACGTATGAAGAAAACCAGCGCTTAAAAATGCGCCTTGAAGATTTTGCCGTGCTGCAGGCGGAAGTGAGTACTTTAAAGGCCGAGAATTCTTCATTGCGTGAACTCGCATCAATCGAGGAAAGTTTGCGTGATTTCGAACCGATTCAGGCGACGGTCATTGCGAGAAACCCTGATCAGTGGGAAGAAAAAATCATATTAAATAAAGGGACGGCACATGGTGTTGAAAATAACATGGCCGTTATGACTTCTCGAGGGTTGATTGGAAAAATTGTAGTAGCAACACCGTATACTTCTGAAGTAGAGCTGCTTTATACGAATAACGAAAATTATCGTGTATCTGCTATTGTAATAGGTGAAAACAATAAAGAAATTCATGGCTCCTTAATAGAAGGGTATGACGTTGAGCGTAACGAATTACTATTAAAGCGCATTGATTCTAAAATAAATATCGAAGTCGGCAGCAAAGTCTTGTCTTCGGGGCTCGGCGGGATTTTCCCGAAAGGCATTTTAATTGGCGAAGTTACAGAGGTAACGACACATGATTTCGGCTTGACGAAAATGGCCTATGTAAAACCGGCTGCGGACTTTTCAATGCTGGAGCATGTCATTATTGCAAAACGTAAAACAACTTCAGTGGATGGTTCTGATGGAAATGGCACAAATGAGGATTTAACGAATGAACCTGTTGAGGAAGTTGAGGAGGATGAATAATGCTCGCTCGATTTCTAATAGGAACCGTTGCTGTTTTGCTGTTTTTGCTTGAATCTGAATTTTCCAGGTTTTCCCCGCTGCAGTTCGGCGAGGCGACTTACTATTTGATTCCACGCTTTTTAATTTTATATTTAATCTTTTTAGCCATTTATTATAGTCGTAAGAAAGCAATGATTTATGGCGTTATTTTTGGGCTTTGCTTCGATGTGTTCTATATTAATATTATCGGTTTATATACAGTTTTATACCCGGCAATCTGCTATGTTGCGGCATGGTGTGTAAAGCGCATTCACCCGCATTTAGTATTTTCGATGTTCTTAGCTTTATTTTTAATGATTATTTTTGAATTATTAGTATATGAATTCTTCTATATGCTTCAATTTACAACGATGGCATTTCAGCCGTTTTTAGTAAGTCGATTAGTTCCGACAACAATAGGGAATCTACTATTTTTAATAATGCTTGCATGGGCGTTTAAATATTGTATTAGCGCTCGCGTATTTCAACGTGCACAATAGCATTGTAAAAGAAGTGACAAGAGACGGGCCGAACAAGCATTTCGGTTGTTTCTTTTCACAATCATGTAGCGCGAGGTGACTTGAAAAGCTATGAAAAAACAACTTATCCATATTAAAGGAACAAAAGATGGGTTAGTACTTCGTCTGGATGATCAATGTTCTTATGCCGAATTGGTTGAAGAACTTGGAAAAAAAGTTACAGACGGACATCTTGATGGTAAAATAGATGTACAATTGCACTTAGGGAAACGCTACTGTACACCAGAGCAAAAAGCACAGCTCACAAAAGTTGTTGAAGAACGTCAAAAGCTATGCGTAAAAAAGATTCAAAGTGAGGTCATTACGATTGAGGAAAGCCATAGGCAGCTTGAAACAAATCGCTCTGAAACGTATGTGGGCATTGTGCGTTCTGGACAGACGCTTCGTGTAGCTGGGGATCTTCTTGTTTTAGGTGATGTCAATCCGAACGGGCGCATCGAAGCAGGAGGCAATGTACATATTGCGGGTAAGTTAAAAGGAATTGTGCATGCTGGCATGAATGGCAATGAAGATGCGATTGTGTCAGCTTCTCATTTTGAGCCGACACATGTTTTAATAGGCAATCATGTCGAAGTAATGACAAACGAATCCCAATATATTTTAGACCATACAAATCAAATTTTTGCCTATATTGGAGAAAATGACGTAATTGCTTATGATAGAATCCAAGAGATAAGAAATATACGACCGAATTTATCAACATTTAAAGGGGGAAGCTAAATGAGTGAAGAAGAATTATTATTCTCTAAGAATATTGATGATGCAATAGCTCAAGATGCTACCTTACATAAGGAAGGGGCTGCTAATGTGGGAGAAGCAATCGTTATAACTTCAGGAAAAGGTGGAGTAGGGAAAACGACTACGACTGCAAACTTAGGAACTGCATTGGCACTTCAGGGAAAGAAAGTTTGTCTAGTAGATACGGACATAGGATTGCGGAATTTAGATGTAATTTTAGGCTTGGAAAATCGTATTATTTATGATTTGGTGGACGTCATCGAAGGGCGTTGTAAAATGCATCAGGCATTAGTGAAGGATAAGCGTGTAGATGAGCGTTTATACTTATTGCCAGCCGCTCAAAATACAGATAAAAATGCTGTAAACCCTGAACAAATGAAAAGCTTAGTGGACGAATTAAAGCGTGAATTTGACTATGTTTTAATCGATTGTCCCGCCGGAATTGAGCAAGGTTACCGCAATGCAGTTGCTGGTGCGGATCGTGCCATCGTCGTAACGACACCTGAAATTTCGGCAGTGCGCGATGCGGATCGTATTATCGGATTGCTGGAGCAAGAGCCGATCGAGCCGCCAAAGCTTATCATTAACCGAATCCGCAAAAGCTTGATGAATAATGGGGATGCAATGGATATTACGGAAGTTACGACACATTTATCGATCGATTTATTAGGGATTATTATCGATAGCGAAGATGTGATCAGTTCATCCAATAAAGGCGAACCAATTGTCATGAATCCAAACAATAAAGCTTCATTAGGCTACCGCAATATCGCCCGCCGTATACTAGGGGATTCGGTACCGCTAATGACGTTGGAAGACGACCAGCCAAAAGGTGTATTTGCAAAGCTGAAATCATTATTTAAATAATATGTAAGCTGTGTGGAATGAAATAATATATTCCACACAGCTTTTTCTATGTACAAGCTTTCTTGAATTGGATTGTCTTTCCTTACATATAATAGGTCAAAAAGATTGGATGGTGAGCTTGAAAAAATGGCAATGGCTCATCGCGAGTATCGTATTTATTGTCATTTATAGCTGTAACTATTATGGGGATTTATCAACAAAACGCGTCATTCATTCCATCGTATATAGCTCGGACGATTTAGTGATGATGCGAAAAGCAGTCGTGACTATGTTGTCCAATGATGAACAACAGCTCCCTGTCAGCGCTGATCTATCGATAAATCAACTGCAGCTATTTCAAACGATTGAACGCTTCAACAACGGTTTTTTACTCGCGTATGATGAACCGTTCGTATTAAATGCATTGTATGATGGAATGATCGTTTTTACAGGGCATACAAAATACAATGGGAAAACGGTTTCGATTGTTTATGATACGGGCGATACGGTCACATTTGGTTTCGTTGACGATTTTTATGTATTGCCATATACGACTGTAACGAAAGGCATGATTGTCGCCACGAAGAAAAACGGGGAGTTATATGTGCAAATTGAGCGGGATGGGCAAGTTTTGAATATGGAAGAGACGATCCGCTGGTTAAAGGAACAGCCGATTTAAATGAAAATTACGATCCATCCATTATTTCTGCTACTGCTATTATCCATCATTTTATATGGCGATATTGCTTTATACAGTGTCATCATCGCATCATTACTATTTCATGAACTCGGTCATTACATCGCCGCCAAAATGGTCGGTGCCGACATTGAGCAATGTAAAATCGTTCCATATGGCGGCGAAATGACGATAAAAAATGAAATGCTTTTATCTTATAATCAATTAATAATAATTGCGCTTGGGGGACCGTTGGCAACCTGCATCGGAATATTCGCAAGTGTCCCCCTGCCTGATTTGCTCAGCAGTCGATTAATCGAAGTGCAGCTGTTCATTTTAGCTATTAATCTTCTGCCGATCTGGCCGCTCGATGGAGGAAGGATATTTTGCTATAGCTTGCTTAAATGGCGCCCGTTTTCTAAAATTTTCGAATTTTATTTAACGGCTTCTTTTTATTTACTTACCGTGATAATTATCGTACTATTATATTTACTGCCACACTCATTATCCCTAGCTATTATTAGTCTCTTTTTATGGAGCAAAGTAATAGGTGATTGGAGAGCTCGAAAATACCGATCAGCATTTGAAAAAATTGTAATGAATCGGTTGACTTGATAATTTCGATGTGGTAGTATTTGAATGTTATTGTTTGTAGCACCCGTGCTACTGCAACCGCGCTGAACAGGTTTAAGCACCTTGATAGGTCACCTGCAATTCCGGGCGAGTCTGAGTCTAAGAGGAGGTGCATTTTAATGTACGCAATTATCGAAACTGGTGGTAAACAAATCAAAGTTGAAGCAGGTCAAGAAATCTACGTTGAAAAACTAGGTGTGGCTGCTGACGAAATCGTTACTTTTGACAAAGTTTTATTCGTAGGTGGAGAAACAGTTAAAGTTGGTGCTCCAACAGTTGCTGGCGCTACTGTAACAGCTAAAGTTGTTAAAGAAGGCAAGCAAAAGAAAATTACTGTTTTCAAACTTAAAGCGAAAAAGAACTACCGTCGTAAACAAGGTCACCGTCAACCATACACAAAATTAGTAGTTGAAGCAATCAACGCTTAATAAGCAGGTGATGGACATGATTACAGTAACTATTTATAGTGATGAAAATCGTAAATCGTATGGCTTTGAAATTTCAGGACACGCATTATCGGACGTCTATGGTCGTGATTTAGTTTGTGCAGGTGCTTCTGCTGTTGCCTTTGGTGCAGTGAACGCAATCCCGCAAATTACAGGTATTACACCTGAAATCGAACAAGGTCCAGAAGGCGGCTACTTAAAAGTAACTGTCCCTCAAGCGGAACTGAATGATGAAACAGACGCAAAATTACAAGTTATTCTGAACACAATGGTAACACAGTTCTATACAATGACTGCGAGCTATTCAGAATATATCGAATTGAAATATAAAATGGTCTAGGAGGTGGAACAGTATGTTATTATTAACTTTAGATCTTCAATTCTTCGCATCTAAAAAAGGTGTAGGTTCTACTAAAAACGGACGTGACTCTGAGTCTAAACGCCTTGGTGCTAAACGCGCTGACGGTCAATTCGTTACTGGTGGTTCAATTCTTTACCGTCAACGCGGTACAAAAATTTACCCAGGTACAAACGTAGGCCGCGGTGGGGACGATACATTATTCGCAAAAGTTGACGGCGTTGTTAAATTCGAACGTTACGGTCGCGATAAGAAAAAAGTATCTGTATACCCAACAGCTCAAGAAGCATAATTTTTGCAATGAAAGGACTGCATTTATTGCAGTCCTTTTTTTTGGATGAATGGATGGTTGAAATTTTCTTAAGTATTGATGATGTCATTCGTATGAGGTTTAGAAGGAAAAGTGTTGGAAAACTTGCTATACTAATAACGATACTATAAAACGGAGAGTGTAAAATGACCGTTTCAAAATTAACTGTAAATGAAGTGCTGCGCTATGCAAATCACGATTATTTAAATCAGCTTCATTTAATCCAGATGAATTTGGATTTAGGACGAGTGGACGATGCGAAAAAAGTTATTTTCGAGCAGTCTGAACATTGTAAAATGCTTTCGAACATCAACCGACTTCAAATAACAGAAACAGTTGAATGGCTTCATACTGTACATTGGCGCTACCCGGCTTTCCAACTGCATATGACAAGTGATGTAAGTGCGCCAATTCAAGGCAAGTACGATGAAGCGATAGTTCAATACTTGGAAAATACAATTATTCATGTTTATGGCACACTTGATCCATATGAAGAGCATCAATTGCAATTAAACATTGAAGCACATGAAAATAAATGGAATATTTCATTTCATTTAACGGGAAAATGGGAACAGACACCATATTCAATAGAACAGAATATTTTTAATGTGGACACATATGAACAAACGAACACAAGTTGGAAATATGTGATTCACATGCATGAGGAGTGAAAGAAATGTTTGTCGATCACGTAAAGATTTATGTTAAAGGTGGGGACGGCGGGGATGGCATGGTTGCATTCCGTCGTGAGAAATATGTACCGAATGGCGGTCCGGCAGGTGGCGATGGTGCCCGTGGCGGTAACGTTATTTTTGAGGTAGAGGAAGGTTTGCGTACGTTAATGGATTTCCGCTACAAACGCCACTTTAAAGCGGAGCGTGGAGAGCACGGTATGAGTAAAGGGATGCATGGTCGTCGCGCGGAAGATTTAATCGTGAAAGTGCCGCCGGGAACAGTCGTAACAAATGCCGAAACGAAAACGGTAATCGCCGATTTAGTGGAGCATGGGCAACAAGCGATCATTGCAAAAGCAGGACGTGGCGGACGAGGGAACTGCCGTTTCGCGACACCGGCAAATCCGGCTCCGGAACTAGCCGAAAAAGGCGAACCGGGCCAGGAACTGGAAGTCATTTTGGAGTTGAAAGTATTAGCGGATGTTGGTTTGGTAGGCTTCCCTTCTGTTGGTAAATCGACTTTATTATCTGTTGTTTCCTCTGCGAAACCGAAAATTGGCGCATACCACTTTACGACGATTGTACCGAACTTAGGGATGGTCGAGACAGATGATGGCCGTTCGTTCGCCATGGCCGATTTGCCGGGGTTAATCGAAGGTGCGCACCAAGGTGTTGGCTTGGGCATGCAGTTCCTGCGTCATATCGAACGCACACGTGTCATCGTGCATGTTATTGACATGTCGGGCATGGAAGGCCGCGAGCCATACGAAGATTATGTCACGATCAATAATGAGCTTGAGCAATACAATTTAAGACTGCTTGAACGTCCGCAAATTATCGTCGCAAATAAAATGGACATGCCGGATGCAGAGGAGAACTTGGAAGAGTTCAGGAAGAAAGTGGGCGAGGACGTAAAAATCTTCCCGATATCAGCCGTTTCCCGCCAAGGATTAAAACCGCTGCTGTTTGAAATTGCGGATCTTTTAGAAGTGACACCGGAATTCTTATTACATGATGTAGTAGACGAAGAATCTGATGCTGTTGTGTTGTACAAACATGAAAGCAATGGCGGCGACTTCGAAATTTCACGTGATGACGATGGGGCATTCGTTCTTTCAGGATACACTATCGAGCGCCTATTCAAAATGACAGACTTTAGCCGCGAAGATGGAATTCGACGCTTTGCCCGCCAATTACGTGCGATGGGCGTCGATGAGGAATTACGTAAACGTGGAGCTCAAAATGGCGATACTGTGCGTTTGATGGAATTCGAATTTGACTTTGTCGACTAATTAAGTGGGGGATAACGATGAAAAACGTAGCAAATCAGCGATATTATTTAGTGCGTGAAGACGTATTGACAGATGCGATGCAAAAAACTTTGGAAGCAAAACAATTATTGCAAAAAGGTTCTGTTACTTCCATTTGGGATGCGGTGAAAGAGGTTGATTTATCTCGCAGCGCCTTTTATAAATATCGTGATGCAGTTTTTCCTTTCCATTCGATTGTGCAGGAGCGTATTTTGACGGTTTTCATTCAGCTGCAAGATCGCAAAGGCACACTTGCCAAACTACTTGAAACCGTCTCGGATGCACATTGCAATGTGCTGACTATCCACCAGACGATTCCGATTCAAGGACGCGCCAATGTGACGCTTTCGTTGGACGTGACAAGCATGGCATACGAACTGGATGAACTCATCCGCAGCCTGAATCACCTTGAATTTATCGAATCGGCTGAAGTGATCAGCTCGGGCGCATTATAATAAATTATATAAAAGGCTGTCCAATAACTAGTAGGGCGTATTGGGCAGCCTTTATTATACAGTAAATTTACGGAAAATTTAGAACTTATGATTGAGGTGCTTATAATGTCAGAAAATAAATGGGAAAAACGAATTGCATACTTAGGTCCAGAAGCATCCTTTACATATTTGGCGACGAAAGGGCTATTTCCGCATGATTGGCATATTCCGTACAATTCAATTCCGGAATGTATAGAAGCTGTATCAGAAGGGAAAGTCGAACTTGCGGTTGTCCCCGTCGAAAATGCGCTGGAAGGGTCTGTCCCGCTGACAATCGATTATTTATATCATGAAGCCGAGCTGTATGTAACGGCAGAGGTGATGTCGAAAATTCAGCAGCATTTATTGGTGAATAAAAAATTTGCGCAAAATTTGCATATGCTTGAAGAAATTTATTCACACCCGCATGCATTGGCGCAATGCCATAAATTTTTATTCTACAATCATGGACGTATAAAGCAAACACCATATGCCTCAACGGCAGCAGCTGCTGAACTTGTATCCCAAACGGAAGATCGCTGCATTGCCGCAGTCGCAAACCTTTCCGCAGCTGAAAAGTATAACTTGCATATTGCCGAACATAATATTCATGATTTCCATTTCAATCATACACGCTTTTTTGTGTTAGCAAAGCAAAATATTCGTCATGGTTTAGTCCCGTTGCAGGCACAGCCGAAAACTACTTTTATGCTCACATTGCCGGCAGATGTTTCCGGCGCGCTTCACCAAGTGTTATCGGTATTTGCTTGGCGTAAAATAAACTTAAGCAAAATTGAATCCCGCCCGCTCAAAACAGGATTGGGGAATTATTTCTTCATTATTGATATACTAGCAGATGAAGAGGAGCCGATGATGAAAGGTGCAGTGGAGGAACTCATTGCTCTTGGCTGTACAGTGAAATCGCTCGGTACTTACTTTACATATGTAACACCGGAATGAGGTGGAAATCGTGAAGCATATTGTACTTTTTGATGGGGAATGCAATTTTTGTGATGCGAGTGTCCAATTTATTATAATGCGTGACCGAAAAGCATTATTTCAATTTGCCTCCCTTCAAAGCGATGTCGGGGCGGCTTTGCTGAAACAGTATGAAGTACCGGAAAATACGGACAGCATTGTATTTGTGGAAGATGGGAAATATTATACCGAATCAACAGCCGCGCTTAAAATTGCCCGTAATTTATCGGGCTTATGGAAGCTGTTCTACGCATTCATAGTTGTACCAAAACCAGTTCGCGATCTTGTATATCGCCGGATTGCAAAGAATCGCTACAAATGGTTCGGTAAAAAGCAGGAATGTCTTTTACCGTCACCGGAACAGCGGAAACGATTTTTATAAAAAGTACAGGTGCACTCTGCTTAATGTGGAGTGCATTTTTTGTTTGTTACGGCGAGTCAGGCTTTTTATTAGAACATTGGTGTCTTTTATTAGAAGAAATTAGGGTTTTATTAGAAAAAGCAATGAAGTTATTAGAACTTGTATGATTTCTGAGTTCGAAATTGAGTTCTTTTAGCGAAGAAGGGCAGAAAAAAATATGCGTATCTTTTATATTAGAACATTGCTGCGGGATATTAGAAAATGTCATATGGTTATTGGAAAATCCAAATAAGATATTAGAAAAAAGTAAACTCATTTTAGCATATCTGGGCAATATATTAGAAAATCGCGATTTTATTAGAACATAAAAATTTATTTTAGAAGATCTGCAATTATATTAGAAAATCCCTTATTAAATCAAACTTTTCCAAAACGGGGCTCGTCTAATTTTTGAAAGGAGGTATTTGGATGGAAGGTTATTTAACCAATGATACCGCAAAATTACCAAATGAAGCCATTATAGATGATTTGATGCAACATTACGGTGAAGACGTATTGAAGCTTGTCATGCAATATGTACATAACAACTCGGTTGCCGAGGATCTGACACAGGAAATTTTCGTGAAATGCTTCAGGGCACTTCCTTCTTTCCAGTACGGCTCGTCGTTAAAAACATGGCTTTGGCGCATTGCAATTAACCATTCAAAGGATTATCTGAAAAGCTGGTATGCCAAAAATGTCGAAGCAAAAGATGATGAAGTTTTTATGCAAGTGGAAAGCAGTGTTTCCGTTGAACAGGAAGTCATACAGCAACAGGAAGATGATGATTTAGTTAATGAAGTCATGACGCTACCAGTCAAGTACCGCGAAGTCATTTACTTATGCTATTACGAAGAACAGTCGATGAAGGAAATGGCCGAGGTGCTGCAAATTAACGAAAATACAGTAAAAACAAGACTTCGAAAAGGAAAGCAGCTACTAAAACAACTACTGGAGCGTGAAGAAAATGGATGAGCGTTTAAAGAATATGAAAAAAGCGATGGACCGCTCAGCATTTTCGTGCACGAAGTTCACAGAGCAGCATAAAGAAAATGTCCATCGCCAATTGAACATCGATGAGTTGAAAACGATCATTTTATCGCTTCTGGTCGACCCGAAATCAGGCATTGAGATAACACAATTGCTGCATGTGCGCGGGATACAGCATATTGTCGGCAATGAAGGAATGATCTATTCGATATTGCATGAACAGGTAAGCGATGGATTTGTTGGCGCGAACTGGTCTGACGGCGTAAAGCGTTATGAGCTGACAAAGCACGGCAAAAAGCAATTGCAGCAAAATGAGTATGTAAAGCTAACCTTGAAGGAACGTCTATTGGGGGTGCGAATGCATGTCGAGTGAAAGTTTTTTAAGTAAAGTAACAGCATTTATTCGCTCAAAAGAAGCTCGGGTTCATGTACATGAAGAACTAAAGCAGCATATAGAACATTCAAAAAATGCATGGATGGAAAAGGGCTACCCGGAAGAAGAAGCCGGGCGAAAAGCGATTGAAGAGATGGGATCACCAGCCGAGCTTGGCAAATCAATGGACAAAATTCACCGTCCGAAATGGGATTGGGTGTTGATTGGCTCAATGATATTACTTGTTGCAGCAAGCTTTGTGCCGATTTTAACGATGCATCATGTCCAATTCGGAAAAGATATGACAGATTATTTTGTCGAAAATAAAATCATTCATATTATTGCAGCGGTTATATTGATTGCAATTTTGATGTACTTCGATTATAGGAAGCTGCGCCATTATAGCCTTCACATTTACGGAATCGCCCTTCTGCTACTATTCGTGGTTCTTTATATGCCGAACGCTCCGATGCAAGGGGAGGCAATGTTTAAGCTTGGACCTGTTCGAATTCAAGCATGGACAGTATTGCCGTTTTTGCTAGTAGCATTTGCAGGGCTATTTTCGGAGCGGAAATTGAAAGGCTGGCAATTAATTGCCCTGTTTATACTGCCATTGTATTGCTTTGTTTCGCTGCCTAACTTAGCTGTAGCATGCATATATATATTGGTTATCACCGTGTTATTCAGCTTTAGTTACTTTCCTGGGAAAACAAAGCGCAATGTGTTTATTGTCATAGCGGGATTAACGGTTGTCTTTGCGGCAAGTAGTATTTATATGTTCAACTATTCTTTGCAGCCATATCAAAAGACCAGAATGAATGCCTATTTAAATCCTGAGCAATATTCAGATACAGGAGGCTTCATAATTTTGCTCATAAAGCAAGCACTGGAAGGGGCAGGATGGTTTGGGGCGGAAACGGTCTATTCGCTTCCGGAAGCACATACAGATTATGCGCTAGTGCAGTTAATCCAAGCATACGGCTATACTGCGGGAATTGCGGTTTTAGTTGTGATCTTAGTGATCGCAATCCGAATTTTATGGATATCGCGCACAATGCCGGGCTCATTTGGAAAGCTGCTCGTGTTGTCAGCAGTGACATTATATAGTGTTCAAAGCGCTTATTCGATTTTGATGGTGTTTGGCTTGTTGCCATTAACAGGCATCCCGCTGCCTTTTATTAGCTATGGGCTTACACCGCTGTTACTGAATGCTTTTTTTGTCGGTTTAGTACTAAGCGTATATCGCAGAAAATCGTTCGTTGCAAATGAAATCGAACAAAAATATTCATAAAGGAAAACAGCTTATTCATCGGACAAGGTCCTGATGAATAAGCTGTTTTATTAGTTCTCGATCAAAAACCCGCGTTTGCGCAATTTTTCTTCGGCCAAATCTAGGCTTTCTTCGGAAGTTGCGCTAATAACGTGTAAGTGGGTCCCGTCCGTTAATGCGGACAGATAAAGGGCGTTCGTATCTTGTACACGTTTTACAAAATGCTCGACCTCCAAACGGTTTGATACCATAATGGATGCCGTTATTTCACCATATACCGGATGTTCGACAATGACGCTTTCGACTGTCACGCCACAATCGACTAAAATAAACAGCTCTTCTTTTGCCTCGCCCGGAGCATGTGTACAGACAATTTTTTTCTGCATGCGTGTCTGCTGGACATTATGCATATAAATATATCCTTGGCTCGTTGCTACGATTGGCTCATTTCGTGCTTTTAATAAATTCATATCATTGACGATGACTTGTCTTGAAACATTTGTATGCTTCGCCAAATCTGTGCCAGTAAGCGGTTGTGCTGCATTTTTCAATAGTGCCAGCAATTCGAGACGTCGTTCTTCACCTAATAATTTTTTCATCATTTCCACCTCAATTAGCGTACCAGTTATCTTTCATTTTACCATAACTACTATCCGCTTACCGTGAACATTGTGGCAATAGCACAATTTATGCATATGCTATTACGAGAAAAGGAGGAAAGATGTGCGCGTTCATATCGTTCAAAAAGGAGATACTTTGTGGAAAATCGCCAAGCAATATGCGATTGGCTTTGAAGAGTTAAAGCGATTAAATGCTCATTTAGCAAACCCTGACTATATCGTTCCAGGCATGGAAATATATTTGCCGGAAACGACACAAAAAAAAGAAGTACGACAAGTGGTGAAGGAACAGCCGAAGCATGTGAAAGAGCAACCGAAAACTGTGAAGGAACAACCTGTTCATACGCCTGCACCGATTCCGACGCCTGCACCTATCCCAGCACCGATTCCAGCGCCGACTCCACTGCCGCAGCTGCAGCCCCAAAAGCCGCTTTGGCAAGGGGATATTTATTTTCAGCCTGCCCAGCAACCGATGCCATTGCCGAATTGGCATCAAACACATGTCCATGTACAGCCGTCATTTGAAAATACGATGGCAGCACCACCACCACCGCAACAACCGGTTTTCATACCGCAAATGATGCCGCAGCAGCCAATTATATTACAGCAGCCTCCTCAGCAGCCTATTTTTATCGAACAACAGCCTCAATTTATTCATCCAGTGATGCCTCAAATGCCAGTTTGCCCATCATGCCAGCGAATGGCAATGGAAGAGTCGATGTTTATGCAGCCATCAATGCACATGCCGATGCATATGCATCCGCAAATGCAGGCACCGATGCACATGCAGCCACAGATGCAGGAATCTGTTCAAATGCAGCCGATTTCACAAGAGGAAACGCCGGTTAAAGGAAGTCATTGTCTTGACCAAGAAACTTTAATGCGCCATTACTATGATGAAATCGATCATATGATGTGCCAACCAAACCCTTGCTGTCCCCCACATATGATGCCATATCCAGCAAGCATGATGCCGCAAATGCAAACGATGCCACATCCGCCGAAATCATGTCGCTAGTTATAAAGGAAAATTGCTGGAAGTGGGATACACCAAAAGGGTCCTATTTTATGAAGTACTATGAAGATGGATTTGTTGCGCAAAAAGTAAAAACGATTCATCGGGAACTCGAAAAAATCAAGTTTCCATACCATATTCAAATCGAGGATAATGAAGAGCGGCATATTTTGAAACAACAGTGGTTCGAAGGGAAAAGTGCGGATTATAAACGGCTGGAGCATCAACAATTGTCCCTTTTTGCGTTCCAGAGGCTGCATGAAACAAATGAGCTGATTAATTGGGATGAATCAGGCATGCTCTCAACATATCGATTAAAAGAGAAGTGGACGAGACGCTTCGAACGCTTTGTTGATCATGAGCAAGAGCTGAAGCGATTATTAAAAAACAGCTATGGTGTGCTTGTCAAACACGCTTTCAATGCATTGAACTCAATGACTGTTTTGCCTGTGCACAGTGAGAGGCAGACGATTTTGCATGGTGATGTCGTTCATCATAATGTCATGCTGCGCGGCAACGAAGTGAAGCTTATTGATTTCGATCTGGCTTCCATAGGGGAGGCTTCAGATGAAATTGTATTATGGCTTCACCGCGTCTTGCCGAATGTTCAGTATGAATTGCAGCAGCTAATGAAAAATCATCGCTATTTACAAATCGCGCAGGAAAAGCTTCAATATTTACAATTTCCAAATGAAATATTAAGGGAATGTTTGTTTTATTTGAAATTAAGCGACAGACAGAAACTGGCGTGCTATCCATTTATCCAATCTATTGTCTATGAATGGCTAAAACATAAGGAAGCATTGGATAAACAAATTGAAATTCTGCAAAGTTAAGCGGCAAGCGTATAATCTGTGTCACATGCAATAGAATATGATAAACTATTAAAGGCTGTCTTAAAGGGCGGTCTTTTCTTTTGGATAAAGCAACGTACGTTCGGTAAACAGCCTTGCATTGTGCTATAATAGAGCGAGAAATGTGAGGGATGAGCGATGTATGATTATTTAAAAGGACAAGTAACAAGAATTACACCAGAATATATTGTGTTGGAGCAGCAAGGGATTGGCTGGATGCTCTATACACCAAACCCATATGCATTCCGTGCATCCGCAAGCGAACAGCAAATATTCGTGTCGCTGCAAGTACGTGAAGATGCCCAAAATTTATACGGCTTCCATAGTTTGGAGCAGCGCGAATTATTTAAAAAACTCATTCAAGTATCGGGCATCGGTCCAAAAGGCGCGCTTGCGATTTTAGCAAGCGGCAATCCGTCTTCCGTAATCCAAGCGATTGAGATGGAAGACGAAGCTTTTTTAATTCGCTTCCCTGGAGTCGGAAAAAAAACAGCGCGCCAAATGATCCTGGATTTAAAAGGCAAGCTCGATATGCTCCTTGATACAGCAGATTTACCAAGCGGAGAGAATGAGCTGCCGTTATTCGGGGTGAATCCGAATGAGCATGAGCTGGAAGAGGCAATGCTTGCACTCGTTGCATTAGGCTATTCGGAAAGGGAATTGGATAAAATCAGACCGCAATTAAGTGAAGACGATCATTTGACAACGACAGATGCCTATATAAAACAAGCATTAAAGCTATTGTTGAAATTGAAATAAAAGGAGTGAGAATCATGTCAGACCGTGTACTTTCAGGTGAAGCGACAGATGCTGAACAGCAGTTCGAGCTTTCTTTAAGGCCACAGCGTCTAGCGCAATACATAGGCCAGCATAAAGTGAAGGAAAATCTTAAAATATTTATCGAAGCCGCCAAGCTGCGTCAGGAAAGTCTTGACCATGTTCTCCTTTATGGTCCACCAGGTTTAGGAAAGACGACATTAGCCATCGTCATCGCCAATGAGATGGATGTCAATGTAAAAATGACAAGTGGTCCAGCAATTGAACGTCCTGGTGATTTGGCTGCTATTTTAAGTTCTCTGGAAGCGGGAGATGTGCTTTTTATCGATGAAATCCATCGGCTGCCACGGGCAATTGAAGAAGTGCTCTATTCTGCGATGGAAGATTTCTGCCTGGATATTGTTGTCGGGAAAGGTCCTGAAGCACGCTCGATCCGTTTAGAGCTGCCGCCATTCACGCTTGTCGGCGCGACAACAAGGGCAGGTGCTTTATCGGCACCGCTTCGTGACCGTTTTGGTGTTTTATTGCGGTTGGAATATTATGATGAACAGTCACTTGCGGAAATTGTGATCCGTTCCGGTGAATTATTCGATGTTGCTTTAGATAGGCACGCTGCATTTGAAATTGCCCGCAGATCCCGTGGGACACCCCGTATCGCAAACCGATTGTTAAAGCGTGTCCGGGATTATGCCCAAGTGTTGGCGGACGGCATCGTTTCTCCTGATTTAGCGAAGCAGGCACTGGAGATGCTGCAAGTTGATCCGAGAGGGCTTGACCACATCGACCATAAACTTATGCAGTCCATGATCGAACGTTTCGGCGGAGGACCTGTCGGGTTGGATGCATTAGCGGCATCGATTGGGGAAGAACGAATTACGATTGAGGATGTGTACGAGCCCTATTTATTGCAGATTGGCTTCATTCAACGTACACCACGCGGTCGAGTAGCAACAAATCTTTGCTACGACCATTTCGGGTATCCGCCGGCACAAAAAGAATAGAAGGAAGTTTTGAATGTGAAAGTAGAAGATTTTGATTTTCATTTACCAGAGGAACTAATTGCTCAAATGCCATTATTAGACCGTACAGCAAGTCGCCTAATGGTTGTCAACCCAAACTCTTTGGACGTTGAGCATCATACATTTGCGCATATTTTAAATGAACTGAATGCAGGGGACTGCCTCGTATTGAATGATACACGTGTATTGCCTGCCCGTTTAATGGGCGTGAAGGAAGAGACAGGGGCACATATTGAAGTTTTATTGCTGAAGCAAACGAAAGACAATGAGTGGGAAACACTTGTCAAGCCAGCAAAGCGTGTCAAAACAGGGACGGTCGTAACATTCGGTGATGGTTTGTTGAAGGCGACATGCACAGGTGAATTGGAGCATGGCGGGCGCACATTTAAATTTGAGTATGAAGGTATTTTTTACGAAATTTTAGAGCAATTGGGCGAAATGCCATTGCCTCCGTATATTCGCGAAAAGCTGGAAGACCAGGACCGCTATCAAACAGTTTACGCAAAAGAGCGCGGTTCGGCGGCAGCACCTACAGCCGGTCTTCATTTCACTGAGCCGTTGCTTGAAGAGATTCGGGCAAAGGGTGTGAAAGTTGTCTTTATTACATTGCATGTCGGATTAGGTACATTCCGTCCTGTAAGCGTCGACTCCATTGAAGACCATGATATGCACTCAGAGTTTTACAGCGTTTCTGAAGAAGCGGCTGCAACGATTCAAGGGGCAAAAGATGCTGGCGGCAAAGTGATTTCAGTAGGCACGACATCGACACGCACGCTGGAAACAGTAGCCCGTGATAATAGCGGGAAAATCGTCGCATCACAAGGATGGACTAATATTTTCATTTATCCGGGCTTTGAATATAAAGCGATCGATGGACTGATTACAAACTTCCATTTGCCAAAATCAACATTGGTCATGCTAGTAAGTGCATTGGCGTCAAAAGAAACGATCATGAACGCATACGAAAAAGCCGTTGAGGAAAAATACCGTTTCTTCAGCTTTGGCGATGCAATGTTTATACGCCCAGCGAAGTAATTTGCAATTCCGTTAAAATCTCTATACAATTATTATTTGTGTGACACCTACTGCTATGTGTGGTAGGTGTTTTCGCTTGATGGATAACAAAATAGGAGAAAATCCATAAAAATGTGAATTCCAAACACGTATAAATAGGAAGCGATTAGGCAGAAGCTTAATTGTAAATCAAAGTAGTGTTCTTACTTTTGAAATGAAAGGAAAATTATATTATGACAGAAATGAAACAATTACCAATTCGTTATGAATTAATTAAAACATGTGCGCAAACAGGGGCACGTTTAGGCATTGTCCACACACCGCATGGTTCATTTGAAACGCCGACTTTTATGCCTGTTGGCACACAAGCAACAGTAAAGGCGATGAGCCCGGAAGAATTAAAGGAAATGAATGCAGGAATCATCCTTTCAAATACGTACCACCTATGGCTGCGACCAGGGAATGATATTGTCAAAGAGGCGGGCGGCTTGCACAAATTCATGAACTGGGATCGTCCGATTTTGACGGATTCAGGCGGCTTCCAAGTGTTCTCCTTATCAAAATTCCGTAAAATTGAAGAAGAAGGCGTCTATTTCCGCAATCACTTGAATGGTGACAAGCTCTTTTTATCTCCTGAAAAAGCAATGGAAATTCAAAATGATTTAGGCTCGGATATTATGATGGCATTTGATGAGTGTCCGCCATTCCCTGCAACATACGAATATATGGAAGCATCTGTCGACCGTACAACACGCTGGGCAAAACGTTGCAAAGAGGCTCATGCGCGCCCGGACGAGCAAGGACTTTTCGGCATTATCCAAGGCGGCGAATATGAAGAGCTTCGCCGTAAATCAGCGGAGGCATTAGTGGAACTTGATTTCCCGGGCTATGCAATTGGCGGGTTATCAGTAGGTGAGCCAAAGGAAATCATGAACAAAGTACTGGATTTCACTGCGCCGATGATGCCGGCAGACAAGCCGCGTTATTTAATGGGTGTCGGTTCACCGGACTCTCTTATCGATGGCGCAATCCGCGGCATTGATATGTTTGACTGTGTGCTGCCAACACGTATTGCCCGAAATGGCACGCTCATGACTTCAGAGGGGCGCATGGTTATCAAAAACGCAAAATATGCAAAAGACTTTACACCAATCGATGAAAATTGCGATTGCTACACTTGCAAAAACTATACACGCGCTTATGTGCGTCATTTGCTGCGCACAGAAGAGACATTCGGCTTGCGTCTAACGTCTTACCATAACTTGCGCTTCTTAATTAAATTGATGGAAGATGTGCGCCAAGCGATTCGCGAAGACCGTTTAGGCGATTTTAAAGAGGAATTCTTTGAAAAATACGGCTACAATAAGCCAAATGCGAAAAACTTTTAATTATGCGTGACAGTTTTAAAAAATATGCAGTTTTTTATAAAAGATTAGAGTTTTTTTACGCAAAAACTAGCAATTCTGTACTATACTAGGAAAGTGAGAAATAGAAAGGGGGTTATATGAGAATGGAAGGCTTATATCAGTTTTTACCGATTATCATAATGTTCGTTGCAATGTGGTTCATTTTGATTCGCCCGGCGCAAAAACGTCAAAAAGCAACAGGAGAAATGCAAAACAGCTTAAAACGTGGTGATAAAGTTGTCACTGTAGGTGGTTTACACGGAGAAGTTGATGCAATTGAAGATACAGTTGTTTATTTAATCGTTGACGGGGATACACGTTTAAAATTCGAACGTCAGGCAATTGGTCGTGTTGAATCTGTTTAACGTTTTAAAAAGCTTGTGGAAATAAACTTTCCGCAAGCTTTTTTGTATTTTTCTTATGTTTTCGAACAAGCTATGACATAAGAGGTGATTCAGTTGAATGATTATACAATTATTATATTTCGAACAATTATTCTATATATTATTTTGCTGATCGTTTTCCGATTGATGGGCAAACGTGAAGTCGGTGAGCTCAGTATTGTGGATTTGGCGATTTTCGTATTAATGGCTGAAGTTGCTGCGATTGCACTGGACGATATACATAGGTCATTTTTCAAAGCCATTTTGCCCATTTGTCTATTATTTTTAATTCAATATTTAAATTCCTGGTTCATTTTAAAAAACAAAAAGCTGCGCGATTTCATTGAAGGTGACCCATCAATGGTTATACGAGATGGCTGGATATGCGAAGTGGAGATGAAAAAGCAGCGCTATAATTTGGATGATTTGCTCCAGCAGCTTCGTGAACAAGGAATTTGCTCTGTACAGGAAGTCGCCTATGCATTTTTGGAGCAATCCGGAAAATTATCCATCTATAAAAAAGAGCAAGGTTCACTTATTTTGCCATTAATACTCGACGGCTATGTCGATAAAAGGCATTTGAGAATTATCGGAAAAGATGAAGAGTGGCTCGTTCATGAATTATTAGTGAATGGGTATCCAAATGTGCGTGATATTTTCTATTGCAGCTATGAGGATGAAAAATGGTTTGTCCAATTACGAGCGCGAAAAAATTGAACGAATGTAAAGCAGATCATTTACCCGGATTTGCTTTGTAATTATCAATAACAGCAGCACAAAGCCTACCGTAACGAGACAACTCAAAATAATCGGTAAATTAAATGCAATAATCGGCTGTATAATGCATGTTGCGATGAAAATACAGTATGGAAGCAGGAAAAACCGGAAGCCTACTGCAATTTTCTGATTTTGTTTAATTGAAGCAATATGCAAAAAGGATGTGATTAAAACCCCAAAGCCTATTGCGATAATTGCCCCATTTTCTTGAATGGCTGGCTGTGATGCAAGGAAAAAGAGCAAAAAAAGTTTCCCTATTCCACCATAGATGGAATTCATCATCGCTGAACGGGCTTCGTCCATTGCCTGTAAAATCGAATGGAGCGGGCTCTGAATATAGTAAAAATAAAAAATGGGTGCCAAAATTTTCATATATCCCCGATTTTCCTCGAGGTGGAATAGCAGCATCGTCAGTTCATCCCCGTGTAAAAAGAACACAGAAGCCGCCAAACAGCCGATTAATGACGAGAGCCTTAAGGAATGTGTTATACGTTTGTTCAATAGTGTATAATTTTTACTTGCAAGGGCACTGCTCACTGCGGGTACGAGCACAATGGACAATGCGGCTGGTATAAATGCAGGGAAGAGCAGTAAAGGAATATGAACACCTGATATGATGCCGTATAATGTCGTGGCTGCACTCGCCGCCAAGCCCGAAACGGTTAAAGCTTTCAAAAAAATGATCGGTTCTAAAAACCATGTGAATGTCCCGAATAATTTACTGCCTGCTGAAGGAAGTGCGATATTGAAAATCGGTTTTGCAAACGATGGCCCGTCGCTAGTTGTTTTGGATGTTTGGCTCGATTTCTTATAAAAGTATGCCAAAAACAATAAGGAGAAAATTTCGCCGATAGCTGTTATCCCCATAGCTGCAGCAGCCGTTAATGCTGGAGATTCCGAAATGAAGTACGGCAATAAAATAACGATGAGACCGATGCGTACCACTTGTTCAAGAAGTTGTGCCCAGGCGGTTGGTGCGATTTTTGCCAATCCTTGCAAATATGCTTTTATTAAGCTCGAAAAGACGACGATTGGAATTGTGAAAAGGCTAATATAAAGCGTAAAAATCAAATTTTCATTATGTAATAGCACTTTTGCAATATACGGGATGCTTAAATAAATGAATGGACTAAACAAAATAATCGAACAGATGGAAATTTTCATAGCGGTCTTCATAATCGATACGACATGCTCCGCTTTTCGCTTCGCGGAATATTCAGCGATCAGCTTGGAAATCGCAATCGGGATACCTAATTGGATTAGCGAAATAAAAAAAATGAATGTCGGATATGCGGTCATATACAGCCCGACTGCTTCTTCACCCGCAATGCGCATAAACTGCATTCTGTACATAAACCCAAAGCATTTAGAAATGAAGATGACGAACATTAAAAATAATGTTCCCTTTAAAAATGAGCCCAAATAACTTCTTTATTCTCCCTTCTCAATTTAATTTCATTCATATACAATAAAGTATGCAATGGTAATCGCAGTTAAAACCTAAGTATAGGAGTGATCGAGATGCAAATTCCGTTTTTCGGCCTTTACGAAAAAGTGCAGCTTATATTAATGAACAAAATCGAGGAATTCCATTACTACGGATATGATGCTATAACGGAGCAGGATTTATGGAAGTATTGCATTGATAAGACATGGCGTAAACAAGATATTCAAAACTTAAGATTATATGAGCTGACATCAGGCATACTCGGTGCAACGGCTTCCGAAGTATTAAGCTATATGCAAATTAGCGACTTTAAGCGTAATGAGATGAATTTACAGCTTTCAGAAGAAGAACTTCGCAGTTTGTTCCACCAAAACAAGGAATAGACCGTAAAAAAGTACGGAACAATGAAAACAAATTATCTAGTAACAATTTGACAGTTTCCACAAGCTGTTTCATAATGAGAGTGTTGCGCTTTTCAAAGTACCGGAATGCTATTTTTGAAAAGTGATGAAGGAAATTTTAAAATGGATACATAGTTTGTGGAAGGTAATCTTTACGTTTTTCGTAGCACTACTTTTCGTGCGATATTGAGGAGGATTTTTTAATGAAATTAGCAAACCGTATCATTACGTTCGTTCTTGTTGTAGCATTGCTATTTACAGGGATGGGCACAACGGTAGAGAAGGTTTTAAACGACGTAAAACTTGGCTTGGACCTTCAAGGTGGATTTGAAGTGCTTTATGAAGTGAAATCTCTTGTAGAAGGGCAAAAGATTACGCAAAGTGTATTGGTTGACACACAGGCAGCGTTAAATAATCGTATTAATGAGTTCGGTGTTAGCGAGCCGAGCATTCAAATCGAAGGAGAAGACCGGATTCGTGTACAGCTTGCAGGTTTAGCGGATCAATCATCTGCACGTGAGCTTTTATCAAGTACGGCGAATTTGACATTCCGCGATGTAAACGACAATATTTTACTTGATGGCACGGATTTAAAGGAAGGTGGCGCCAATCCGTCATTTGACCAGCAAAACCAGCCGATCGTTACATTAACATTGAAAGATGCAGCCAAATTTGCGGAAGTGACGCAAAAAGTGATGAGCATGGGTGCACCGAATAACTTATTAGTTGTATGGCTCGACTTTGAGGAAGGCGTGGATTCTTACGCTGCAGAAAGTCAAAAGCCGCCGGGTGAACAAAAATATCAATCAGCGGCATCTGTTACACAAGTTTTGAATACGACAGATGTTATGATTTCAGGTAACTTTACGGTAGAGGAAACGAAAAACTTTGCTTCTGTTTTAAATGCAGGTTCATTGCCTGTAAAATTAACGGAAATTTACTCAACATCGGTTGGGGCCCAGTTCGGTGAAGATGCATTGAACGATACAGTATTTGCTGGGATCGTCGGCGTTGTATTAATCTTTATCTTCATGATGCTGTACTATCGTTTACCAGGCTTTATTTCCATTATTACATTAACGATATTCACATATTTAGTATTAGTCATCTTTAACGGCATCAATGCAGTATTGACATTGCCGGGTATCGCTGCAATCGTATTAGGTATCGGGATGGCAGTTGATGCGAACATCCTGACTGCTGAGCGTATTCGCGAGGAATTGCGTGTAGGCCATTCGGTTAAAGACGCATTCAAATTTGGTTCGAAGCAATCTTTATCTGCAATTGTCGATGCGCAGTTGACAACATTGCTTGCTGCGGCAGTATTATTCTATTTTGGTACAAGTTCTGTCCAAGGTTTCGCAACTACTTTGATCATTTCGATTTTATTATCATTCGTAACAGCTGTATGGGGTTCGCGCATGCTGCAGGCCTTGTTAGTGAACAGTGGCTACTTCAATAACCCTGCCTGGTTCGGAATTAGTAAATCGAAACAGCATTCGCTTGATGAAGGGATTACTTCATTGGATTTAACGACGAAATTCGACAAAATCGACTTTGTGCATAACCGCAAGAAGTTCTATGCGCTATCAACGTTCATCCTAGTGGCGGGGATTGTTGTACTTGGTGTATTCAAGCTGAATTTAGGCATTGATTTTTCTCAAGGCACACGTGTCGAAATTTTATCTGATACAGCATTGACACAACAAGAAGTCATTGATTATTTGGATGAAATTGGCTTTGAAAACAATGATGTTGTCATTTCAGGGGAAGAACAAAAAATGGCGGTAACGCGCTATAAAGAAGACTTCTCGCAACAGGAAGTGCTTGATTTTAAGGCACAGGTGAATGAAAAGTACGGGCATGAGCCAAGCTTAAGCACGGTAACTGCCACAGTCGGAAAAGAGCTTGCGAAAAATGCGATGTATGCTTTGGCGCTGGCTGCATTGGGGATTATCATTTATGTGGCGATCCGCTTCGAATGGCGTATGGGTCTTGGTGCGATTGTTTCATTGCTGCATGACGTATTCTTCATCATTGTAGTTTTCAGCATGCTGCGCCTAGAGGTCGATATTACGTTCATCGCGGCCGTTTTAACGATTGTCGGCTACTCGATCAACGATACAATTGTAACGTTTGACCGTATCCGGGAAAATATTGACCGACAAGAAAAAATTACGACGAAAGAAGAGCTTGCATTGATTGTAAACAAATCTCTTCGTCAAACGATGGGACGCTCTGTTAATACAGTATTAACAGTAATCATCGTTGTAATAGCACTCATTTTCCTAGGTGCTCCGTCAATTCAAAACTTCTCGATCGCATTATTGATCGGCTTGATTACAGGTATCTATTCTTCAATTTGTATCGCGGCACAAGTATGGTATTCATTGAAATGCCGTGAAATGGACAAAAAAGGTACTACTGTAGTGAAAAAAGAGAAAAAACAATGGGGTTCAGACGAGCCGCAAGTATAAAAATGTTGATTCCACGCAATTTGTGTTTAGCAAATTGCGTGTTTTTCTTTGTTTAGAGAAAAAGGAAAAAAGGAATAACAATTAATGGATAATATAATGAAGGAGGCGCACCGTATGAAAGTTCAATGGACATTGGTAGTCGGTCTTATTTTCGCAATTATTGTCGCTGTTTTTGCTATGGTAAATGTCGAAAGCGTCCCGGTGAATTATGTGTTCGGGGAAGCGAGATGGCCGTTAATACTTGTTATTTTAGGATCTGTGTTAATCGGCTTTATTATCAGTTTTTGCTTCTCGGCATTCCGGATGCTGGGCAGTAAGCGTCAAACAAAAGCTGTTCGAAAAGAGCTTGAAGATACACGTGTATTGTTAAATGAGAAGGATGCTGAAATTTTGCGTTTAAAGGACGAGCTTCGGGAACGTGGCGCATCTGCATTTGTTATAGAGGAAATTCCGGACGATAACGAAACGAAAAAAGGTACGAAGAAATAATGATGTGGCCATTGGAAGCTATTTAAAGAGCGTGAAGCTTTTTGGATAGCTTTTTTACTTAAACAAAAAAGGCGTGTCGTCAAAAGTAGGAACGGCTGTTTTTAGTAGCCGGGGAAGTGCGGGAAGTAGAAGATTCTGGGCCAAAAGTAGAACTATCTATGCCGAAAGTAGAACTACTTCCGCAAAATGTAGAAGCTTACATGGCGAAAGTAGAACATTGCGCC
>NZ_JBQCJW010000003.1:14450-77800 GCF_051967575.1 Solibacillus silvestris | reverse complement strand
TCGAAAGTAGAACCTGGCAATTAAAGTAGCCGGGGAAGTGCGGGAAGTAGAAGATTCTGGGCCAAAAGTAGAACTATTTATGCCGAAAGTAGAACTACTTCCGCAAAATGTAGAAGCTTACATGGCGAAAGTAGAACATCGCGCCTCGAAAGTAGAACCTGGCAATTAAAGTAGCCGGGGAAGTGCGGGAAGTAGAAGATTCTGGGCCAAAAGTAGAACTATCTCCGCAAAATGTAGAAGCTTTCATGGCGAAAGTAGAACATTGCGCCTCGAAAGCAGAACCCGGCAATTAATCTAGTCGATTTACGAGTTTGGAATGCTATTTTTCGAAATAATCTTTAGGAAACAATAGCGATTTTCGGTATAATGTACTGCATGAGGAAGTGAAATTTATATGATACAGTCACAAAAAGTTTGGAAAATAACTAAGCAGGATGAACAGCTTGTGAAGCAATTCAGCGCAGGATTAAATATTTCATCGATTGCAGCAAAAATATTGATTGCCCGCGGATGTGAATCTATTGAGCAAGCCGAGCCTTTGCTGAAAATTGATGAAAGCCAGTACTATGATCCATTTTTATTGGCGGGCATGGAAGAAGCAATCGTCCGAATTGAACAAGCATTGGAAAACGGTGAAAAGATTTTGGTTTATGGAGATTATGATGCAGACGGAATTACAAGTACGACTGTTCTGCTGAATGTTCTACTCGATTTAGGAGCGAATGTAAGCTTCGTAATTCCCGACCGCTTTATTCATGGCTACGGCCCGAATGAAGAACTTTTCCGCGAAGCGCATGCGGAAGGCGTAAATTTAATTATTACGGTCGATAATGGAATTAGCGGGATTGAACAGGTGAAGCTTGCCCGTGAGCTTGGTATGGACGTCATTATTACCGATCACCATGAGGCTGGGGATATGTTGCCCGATGCCAATGTCATTATTCATCCGCGTGTTCCGGAAGGCCATTATCCGTTTGGAGAGCTTGCAGGCGTTGGTGTCGCATTTAAATTGGCGCATGCATTATACGGCGAGCTGCCAGACCATTTATTCGAGTATGTTGCGATTGGCACGATTGCCGATTTAGTGCCGCTCATCGGTGAAAACCGTTATTTAGTGCAGCGGGGCCTGCAAGCATTGCGGCAATCCGATAATCCTTGGGTAAAAGCGATTTGTGAAGCTTCTGGAGCAAATCAGAAAGAGATAAACGAAGAGACGGTTGGCTTCTATTTTGGTCCGCGTTTAAATGCAATTGGCCGCTTAGGAAGCGCTGAACCCGGTGTGCATTTTCTGATGAGTGAAGACACGGCACAGGCAAATGACCTCGCCAAGCAGTTGAATGACAAAAATACAGAACGGAAAAAAATAGTGGAAGACATTGCAAATGAAGCAATTTCAATGATTGAAAGCGATTCCGATTTAAAAGGGGCGCAAGTATTGGTCGTTGCGGGGGAAGGCTGGAATCCCGGCGTTGTCGGCATTGTTGCCTCCCGCCTAGTCGAAAAATATTACCGCCCAGCAATTGTGCTCTCAATTGACCGGGGAAAAGGCATTGCCAAAGGGTCAGCCAGAAGTATTGAAGGATTCCACCTCTATAATGAATTGGCGAAAAACCGCGATATTCTACCACATTTCGGCGGACATCCTATGGCGGCGGGCATGACATTGCCGATCGAGCATGTAGATGCATTGCGCACACGTTTAAATGAACAGGCGCTTGCATGTTTAACAGAGGAGCAGCTTGTCCAAAAACTGTATATAGACGTCCCTGTTGAGCTAAGTGAAATTACGGTCGAGGCGATTGAAGAGATTCGCCGGCTAGCGCCATTCGGTACTGAATTTCCGAAGCCTATTTTCGCGGTTCAAAATGTAAAAGTAAAATCGATGCGGAAAATTGGCTCAGCCGAAAATCATTTGAAAATGGAGCTGGAGGATGCTTATAGTTCTCTTGATGCGATAGGATTCAATAAAGGCTATTTACACGAGGAAATCTCTTATGGAATTGCTTTGTCATTAGTAGGGGATTTGCAGATCAACGAATGGCAAGGCAATAAAAAGCCCCAATTCATGATTCAGGATGTGTCTGTGAATGAATGGCAATTGTATGATTATCGCGGAAAAAACCATACGGCAAATTGGCTTTCGAAAATTGATGTTGAAAAAACGGATTTCCTTGCTTTTTCGAAACAAACAAACGCCCATTTTGCGCAATGGATTCCAAAAGGCATTGTCCATGTAGCGGAAGATGTTGATTATAGTGTCCTTCATGAAAATATTGTATTGCTTGATTTGCCGGAAAATGTCGCATTGCTCGAACGACTGCTGCATTCCGTGCGGATCGAACGTATTTACGCCCATTTTTATACAGATCAAACCGCCTATTTTAATGGCATGCCGACACGCGATCATTTTAAATGGTATTACGGCTTTTTGAAAAAACGTCCTACCTTTAATTTGAACGAACATATTCAACAATTGTCGAAGCATATTGGTCTGAATGCGGAAGTAATTAAATTTATGACAAAAGTGTTTTTTGAGCTAGGATTTGTTACAATAGAGAATGGTTTGGCGACTGTGAATGAAAATGCCCCGAAACAAGCATTATCGGAAGCGCCGTCTTATAAAATGCGTTCACGACAAATTGAGCTCGAGCAAAAGCTATTATATGCTACATATAGCGAGCTAAAGCAATGGTTTAATGAGCGATTAGGTTCTTGAGGAGGACATAGGAAGAATGGATTTGAAACAATACGTAACAACAGTGGAAAACTGGCCGAAAGAAGGCATTAGCTTTAAAGATATTACGACAATTATGGACAATGGCCCTGCATACAAATATGCGACGGACGAAATTGTAAAATATGCAAAAGAAGTGGGCGCGGAAATTATTGTAGGTCCGGAAGCGCGCGGATTCATCATCGGCTGTCCAGTAGCATATGCATTGGAAATCGGCTTTGCGCCAGTACGCAAGCCAGGGAAACTGCCGCGTGAAGTCATCTCTGCAGACTATGGTCTGGAATATGGCACAGATACATTGACAATGCATAAAGATGCTGTAAAGCAAGGCCAGAAAGTATTGATTTGTGATGACTTGCTTGCGACGGGCGGGACAGTGGAAGCGACAGTGCGCTTAATCGAGCAATTGGGCGGCGAGGTTGTAGGCGCTGCTTTCATCATCGAGCTGACTGAATTAAAAGGGCGCGACAAAATCGGCAGTGTCCCTATTAAAACATTAATCCAATATTAATCGGTCAATGGGCATTCCGGAAGTAGTTGCGGGACATGCCTGCTGCGGCGACGCTAGCTGGAATTAATTATGAATGCCGCAGGATTATATGTTTACTATAGCGAAGGGTTGTGTTAAAAGTTTTATCGACTTTTAACACAACTTTTTTTAAATGAAAAATTTCCTAGTATGTGTTCATCAATTCTACAAATTTCATCTTTCTACAAAACTAAATGCCCACGTGTCTTTACATTTAGTAGATATCTTTTATACAATTGAAGTTATACTTAAAGCGAAAATAAAAAGAACAGGTGGACTAAATATGGCGAAAGAACAAATATTGGCGCCCGAAGATGTTTTCGAGCTCGTCAAATCCTATATGAACGAAGAACATGTTGCCTTTGTTGTGAAAGCATATGAGGTAGCGAAAGAAGCACATAAAGAGCAGTTCCGCAGCTCAGGAGAACCATATATTATTCACCCGGTGCAAGTAGCAGGAATTCTGGCGGAGCTGCAAATGGATCCCGAAACAGTAGCCGCTGGATTTTTGCACGATGTTGTAGAGGATACGGACGTGACACGCGAAGATTTAGTGAACGAATTTAGTGAAGAAGTAGCAAAGCTTGTTGATGGCGTAACAAAGCTTGGGAAAATTAAATATATGTCAAAAGAAGAGCAGCAAGCGGAAAATCATAGAAAAATGTTTGTCGCGATGGCACAGGATATTCGTGTCATTTTAATCAAACTGGCGGACCGTCTGCATAATATGCGTACGTTGAAGCATTTGCCGGCGGAAAAACAACGCCGTATTTCCGAGGAAACATTGGAGATTTTTGCGCCATTAGCTCACCGGCTGGGGATTTCCAAGGTGAAGTGGGAGCTGGAGGATACTGCATTGCGCTATTTAAATCCGCAGCAATATTACCGGATTGTCAGCCTGATGAAAAAAAAGCGGAATGAGCGCGAAGCATATTTGGATAATGTAATGGATGAAATCAATTCACAGCTGAAAGAAGTGGAAATCGACGCTGATGTATATGGTCGTCCAAAACATTTATATAGTATTTACCGTAAAATGGTGCTCCAAAAAAAGCAATTCAATGAAATTTATGATTTGCTTGCTGTAAGGATTCTAGTCGACAGCATTAAAGATTGCTATGCGGTCATCGGCATTATTCACACACTATGGAAGCCGATGCCTGGCCGTTTTAAAGACTATATTGCGATGCCGAAGCAAAATTTATACCAATCATTGCATACGACAGTAATCGGTCCGTACGGCGATCCGTTGGAAGTGCAGATTCGTACGAAGGAAATGCATAAAATTGCCGAATTTGGTATAGCGGCACACTGGGCTTATAAAGAAGGGAAGACAATCGAGCAAAACACGGAAAATATTGACCAAAAACTGACTTGGTTCCGCGAAATTCTGGAATTCCAAAATGAATCATCGAATGCCGCTGAATTTATGGAATCATTAAAGTTCGACTTGTTTTCCGACATGGTGTACGTCTTCTCGCCAAAAGGGGATGTAATCGAGCTCCCGGCAGGCTCTGTCCCGATCGATTTTGCATACCGCGTCCATTCGGAAGTAGGGAACAAAACGATCGGGGCGAAAGTGAACGGCAAAATGGTACCGCTTGACACCCCATTAAAGACAGGGGATATCGTCGAAGTATTAACATCAAAGCAATCATTTGGCCCGAGTCGTGACTGGATTAAAATTGCGCAAAGCTCGCAGGCGAAAAATAAAATCAAGCAATTTTTCAAGAAGCATGTCCGTGAAGAAAGCGTCGTAAAAGGAAAAGAGCTTGTCGAAAAAGAAATTAAAGCCCAAGACTTTGATTTGAAGGAAGTATTGACACCGGAAAATATTAAACGGGTCATTGAAAAATTCAATTATACACATGAAGACGATTTATATGCCGCGGTAGGCGTAAATGGCATTACCGCACAGCAAATCGTCAATCGCCTGGCCGAGAAGATGCGCAAAGAGCGTGAACAGGAAGAGGCGCTCGAAAAAATTGTGAAAAGCATGAACACCCCGGCACCGAAAAAGCGGACGGAATCGGGAGTGATCGTCAAAGGGATTGATAATCTGCTGATCCGTCTATCACGCTGCTGTACACCTGTGCCGGGTGATGATATTGTCGGGTTTATTACAAAAGGGCGAGGCGTGTCAGTACACCGCGCAGATTGCCCGAACATCCAAGAAGATGGAAGTTTGGAACGTCTTATTGAAGTCGAATGGGAAAATGACGGGACGCAAATCCGCAAAGATTACCCAGTGGATATCGAAATTTCCGCATTTGACCGGCCGGGTATTTTAAATGATGTGATGCATGCTGTAAGTGAAGCGAAAACGAATATTTTAGCAGTGACCGGACGTGCGGACCGCGACAAAATTGCGACGATTCATTTAACGATTGCGATCTCGAATATTTCGGGGCTTCATAAAGTGGTCGAAAAAATTAAGCAGCTGCCGGATATTTATTCCGTACAGCGGGTCATTAATTAACAGATGGAAGGTTAAAGTATGCGAGTAATATTACAACGTTCAAAACAAGCGTCTGTCACAGTGGATGGACAGGTGACAGGCGCGATAGAAAAAGGCTATGTATTATTGGTCGGCATTACCCATAGCGATACGGCAGATGATATTGCATATGCTGCGAAAAAAATTGCCGATTTACGCATTTGGGAAGATGAAGAAGGAAAAATGAACCGTTCCATTCTCGAAGCGGGCGGCGATATATTATCCATTTCGCAATTTACATTATATGCCGATACACGCAAAGGGAAGCGGCCAAGTTTTGTGGAGGCGGCAAGACCGGAACATGCCGAGCCATTATGGGAGGCATTTAATGAACAATTAAAAGCATATGGTTTACATGTTGAAACAGGCATTTTCGGTGCAATGATGGATGTAGCCCTTATAAATGATGGGCCCGTAACAATCACGGTCGAGTCCAAAGCTAAATAATAATCGATGAACCTAACACTCTTTTGGAGCATATTGTAAAGTATGCATACAAAGGAGTGATTTTTTTGGTTCAAATGAACACTTTTTCGAACGCCTATTGGCTTGAAGCAATTCAAAATTATTTAGGGCAAATGGTTGCGGTACAGCAGGAGGGAAATCGAGTCCAACAAGGAATTTTGGCTGTAATCTGTCCGGATTATATTGTGCTTGACGTTTGCCAAACACCGTTTTATATTCGCATTGAAAAAATTGTTTCGGTTATGCCGTTTTTAAAAAAATGATGATGGTTTAGGTCTATGCATTTTCTGGTTGTCATAAGCTTAGTATGACAATTAGGGGGTGCTTTATTGTTTCAGCGAGTTAATCGTTTAGCAATTGATTTACCGCAAGTTGAATATGGGGATGCGAATGCGGCAAGTGCTGTCCAGGAATTATTAGGCGGGAAATTTGGCGAAATGTCGACATTGAATAATTATATGTACCAGTCATTCAACTTTCGGGGAAAAAAGAAACTAAAGCCATTTTATGATTTGGTCGCAAGCATTACGGCAGAAGAATTCGGCCATGTTGAACTTGTTGCCAACACTATTAATTTACTGAGCAAAGATACGACATTTGCCGGGACTCCGAATGTTGCGCCGATGCTCAATGCCAAAAATATGCGCAATACCCAAAGCTTTATCGCTGCTGCCCAAACATCATTGCCTGTTGATTCAATGGGGAAAGCATGGACCGGGGAAAATGTATTTTCCAGCGGAAACTTAGTGCTCGATTTATTGCATAATTTCTTTTTGGAATGCGGGGCACGTACACATAAAATGCGTGTCTATGAAATGACCGATCACCCGACAGCGCGTGAAACGATAGGGTATTTAATAGTGCGAGGCGGCACACATGTCGTTGCCTATGCAAAAGCGCTGGAAATGGCGACAGGGCTGGATGTGACAAAGATGCTTCCGATACCGAGCCTTGATAATCATGTATTTGACCATGCCCGGAAGTATGAGGAGCGCGGCTATGGAAATGTACTGTTTACATGGAATTATGTAGGGGACTATCAAGATATTAATAAAATTTGGAAAGGGAAACATCCGACATCGAACGCCCCGCTCATTGTGGAAGAAGGGATGCCAAAGGGCGGGAAAATTCCCGATTTGGATGAATTGCCGGAAGAATTTGCCCCGGGTATCGGTCCGGAAGAATTTCAGATGATCGCAAAACGCCTCATGTCGAATTTATGAAAAAACTAGGCTGTCATGGAGCAGGGACCCTTCCAGACAGTCTAGTTTTTCATGCCGATTGACAGCAGCTTATCAATAAAAAATGCGCTTTAGCCGATGCCTTCGCAATAATTGACAACCGTCTGGAAATCCAGCTCTCCGCCGAAAATCGAAAGTGCGCTGCCGATTGTTACATGGAGCCTGCTGTTTGTAATCGCTTCAAACTTTTTCAAGTCGTCCAATGAACGGACCCCTCCGGCATATGTTGTCGGGATTGTCGTCCACTCTGCCAAATCACGTACCAACTCTTCCTGCATGCCACTGCGTTTTCCCTCCACATCCACTGCATGGATAAGCAATTCATCACAATATGCTTCAATATCCTTAATTGATTGTGCATTCACTTCGAAATCACTGAATTTCGTCCATTTATCGGTGACGACATACCATTTGCCATTATACTTACGGCAGCTCAAATCGAGAACGAGCTTCTCTTTCCCTACTTTTTCGACTAAAAGCTGCAATCGCTCCATATCAAGCTGCCCATCATAAAAAATATACGATGTCACGATGACATGTGAGGCACCTGCATCAATATACTTTTGTGCATTTTCGGCAGTAATGCCGCCCCCTATTTGCAAGCCGTTTGGGTATGCCTGAAGAGCGCGGATGGCTGCTTCTTCATTGCCGGGACCAAGCATAATGACATGCCCGCCCGTTAATTTTTGCTGCTGAAATAATGAAGCGTAATACGAAGCATCATGTTCAGAAGTAAAATTTTCCACAACTTTTTTGTTTTCGTAACCGAGTGTGCTCCCGACGATTTGTTTCACTTTTCCTTCATGCAAATCAATACATGGTCTAAACTCCATTTCATACACTACTTTCTCAATCAATTTTACTTATCATAACATTTTAGCACAGTGAATTGATAGAAAAATCAGGCAGATCCATATGTATGCAATAATGTAAGACACGCTGCGATGTGTATGATAAAATGGGCATACAATTTATTAGAAAGCGTGGCATGAAAATGGCGGAAAATCTAAATTTGTTTGACGTAAATAAGCTCTTTATTTTAGGTCGGCCGATTGTAACAATTTTTCATAATGCAACGAATATGTACTCCATTGTTCGTGTCAAAATACAAGAAACAAATATTCAGCATGACGAGAAGGAAATTATTGTCGTCGGCTATTTCCCGCAATTGGCCGAGGATGAGCTTTATCGTTTTACAGGACAGATGAAAAGCCATCCAAAATACGGCATGCAATTTCAAATCGAAACATTCGAAAAAGAAGTACCGACTACAGAGCAAGGGATTGTCCACTATTTATCAAGCGATTTATTTACGGGAATCGGTCGTAAAACAGCGGAAATAATCGTCGAAAAACTTGGAATGGATGCATTAACGAGAATTTTGGAAGATCCATCCGCACTGGATGCCGTCCCTCGACTATCCGCCGAAAAAAAGGTGCTCATCCGCCAAACGATTGAGGAGAACTTAGGGCTGGAGCGTGTTATGGTACGTCTTAATGAATGGGGATTCGGTCCACAGCTTGGCATGAAAATTTATCAAGCATACCGCGAAGAAACACTGCATTTGCTAACGGAAAACCCATACAGGCTTATTGAGGAAGTGGAAGGCGTCGGCTTTATACGCGCTGATGAGCTCGGTGCTAAATTAGGCATAACAGGCAACCATCCTGATCGTATAAAAGCGGCAATTTATCATGTATTGACAAATGCCGCGCTGTCAGAAGGGCATGTTTATTTAGATGCGGAAATGGTGCTCCCGATGGTGAAGGAAATGCTTGAACAAAGTCAGCGTATCGAAATCCCGTATGAAGCCATTTCGAATGCTTGTATCGAGATGCGCGAAGAGTCAAAAATTTGCGGTGAAGAAACACGTATGTATTTACCGTCCCTGTACTTCAGTGAAATCGGTATTGCAAGTAAAATCAATGAACTGAAGGAAAAAAATAAAACAGTCGAAAGCTTTTCCCGTGATGAAGTTCGCAAGGCGATAGGCGATATAGAGGAACAGTATAATGTGACATATGCGCCAACACAGGCACAAGCAATCGAAACCGCCCTCAATTCCGCGGTCATGATATTGACAGGCGGTCCAGGTACGGGAAAGACGACCGTTGTGCGCGGTTTAGTCGAAGTGTATGCGGAGCTTCACGGATTATCGCTGGACCCTAAAACATATGCAGAAAAAGAGGAGCCATTTCCCATTGTACTCGCGGCACCGACTGGGCGTGCAGCAAAAAGGCTGGCCGAGTCGACAAGTTTGCCTGCGATGACGATTCACCGTTTGCTTGGGTTTAACGGTCAGGAAAAGGATGAAGAAACGGAGCGCGAAGTTGTCGGGCGACTCATTATTATTGATGAGATGTCGATGGTCGACACATGGCTTGCACATCAATTATTAAAAGCGCTTCATGAAGACGTGCAAGTCGTTTTTGTAGGGGACCAAGATCAGTTGCCGCCTGTAGGACCGGGGCAAGTATTAAAGGACCTGCTTGCGTCAAAACAAATTCCAACAGTCGAATTGACCGATATTTACCGACAGGCGGAAGGGTCCACGATTATAGAAATGGCCCACCAAATCAAAAAAGGAATCGTCCCGGATACATTGACCGCCAAAACATCGGATCGCTCGTTCATTCAAGCGGGGGCTGCACAAGTGACAGGTGTCGTTACCCAAATCGTGAAAAGCGCACTTGCGAAAGGACAGGCTATCAGGGATATTCAAGTGCTTGCCCCGATGTATAAAGGGCCGGCGGGAATCGATAGTTTGAACAAAGAAATCCAGCAGCTCGTCAATCCGAATGATGGATCGCGCAAGGAAATTGTATTTGGCGATACAATTTACCGGATTGGCGACAAAGTGCTGCAGCTTGTCAACCAGCCGGACAACAATGTATTCAACGGCGATATGGGCGAAGTTATTTCGATCATCCGGGCAAAGGAAACGGTGGAAAAGCAGGATTTGCTAATCGTAAGCTATGATGGGATAGAAGTGACATATCAGCGTGCCGATTTAAATCAGATAACGCTTGCTTATTGTTGTTCCATCCATAAGTCGCAAGGGTCGGAATTTCAGACGGTTATTATGCCCGTTGTCCGTGGCTATTCGAAAATGCTGCGCAGAAATTTATTGTATACAGGCATTACACGCGCAAAAAACTTTTTGATTTTATGCGGGGAGCCAGATGTTTTGGCGAGCGGCTTAGGAAAGACAGATGATTTAACGCGGCTCACCACATTAAAGGCAAGGCTCAACCCTGAATTTACCGCCGCCCAGCAAACGAATGAATTACCGCAAACGAAAGACAAAGCGGAGCAAACAAGCGAAGCGTCTGAGCCGAAATTGTCGACAGTGCAGCTTGGATTGCTAAATGTAGGCGCTTCGCATAAAATCGGGGAATCGCTGCCGAACCATTTAACGACCGAAACAGCCCCTTATATCCATCCGCTTATAGGCATGGATCAAATTTCGCCATATGACTTTAACGATTAATGTAACTAGCTATTTTTGTTCACTACGAACGAAAATAGCTAGTTTTTTTTATTTGTTAAAGGTTTTTTAGTTTAGATTGCAAAGGAGGCTATTACCGATTTTAGGAATATGGATGTTTTTAAAGTTGATAAAAAATAAAAATAAAATGGGACATAATAAAAACAAAATCTCTTCTCAATTCCTAATTGTGCACATATCAAGAATTTATTATAAAATCAGAAATTTTAAAAGAAACTATTAATTATTAATATAAAGGTGGGTATGTTAGTATAGAAAAAACTTATACGACGTCCGAAGTTTGATGTCAATTATTGTAAAATGAAAAGGTTTTCAAAATAAAAAAAGAAGGTGCACATATATGGATTTCGTTTGGGGAATCATCGGTATTCTAGGAATCGTGGCGATTGCAATCGGATTATCGAACAACCGTAAAGCAATTCAGTGGAGAATCATTATTTCGGGCTTAATCGTACAATTAATCTTTGCATTTATCGTATTGAAGTGGTCATATGGCCGCGAAAAGCTAATGGACCTTTCTGCAGGCGTGCAAAAGCTGATCGGCTATGCAAATGAAGGTATCGTCTTCGTATTTGGCGGGTTGGCAGATGCGGATAATGTAGGCTTTGTATTTGCGATGAGTGTACTGACAATCATCATTTTCTTCTCGTCTTTAATCTCGGTTCTTTATTACTTAGGAATTATGCAATTCATCATTAAAATTATCGGAGGCTTTTTATCAAAAGTGCTCGGTACGACAAAAGCAGAATCGGTGAATGCTGCTGCTAATATTTTCGTTGGCCAAACAGAAGCCCCGCTTGTTATTCGTCCATTTTTAAATAAAATGACAAAATCACAGATGTTTGCTGTTATGACAGGTGGACTTGCATCTGTTTCCGGATCTGTATTAATCGGTTATTCTTTATTGGGTGTTCCGCTTGAATACTTATTGGCGGCAAGTTTCATGGCTGCTCCTGCAGGACTGGTAATGGCGAAATTAATGATTCCTGAAACGGAAGAGGTCGATGAAGCAAACTTTAAATTAGAGCGTAATTCAGAAGCGACAAATGTTATTGATGCTGCTGCCGTCGGTGCGTCAGATGGCTTGAAGCTGGCTGTCAATGTTGGTGCAATGCTGCTGAGTTTCATCGCATTGATTGCATTGCTAAATGGTATTTTAGGCGGCGTAACAGGCTGGATCGGTGACTTGACAGGTTGGGCAGCATTAGACAACGTGACACTTGAAGGCATTCTCGGCTATGTATTTGCGCCATTGGCATTTTTGATTGGTGTACCATGGGATGAAGCTGTTCGTGCTGGTTCTTTCATTGGTCAAAAACTAATTTTAAACGAGTTCGTAGCATATTCTAACTTCGGCCCGATTATCGGCGAGTTAACGGATAAAACGGCGATTATTATTTCGTTTGCGCTTTGCGGATTTGCGAACTTGAGCTCAATGGGCATTTTAATCGGCGGTCTAGGCGGCATGGCTCCGGAAAAACGCAGTATGATTGCACAGCTTGCGATTAAAGCGGTTGCTGCAGGTACATTGGCATCTTTATTATCTGCTGCCATTGCAGGCATGTTCATTTAATTCAGCTTAAATTTAGAAGAGACTGTGCTAAAATTTTTTTAGCGCAGTCTTTTTTAATATGTAATTTCAGCAGCAAGCTTTTCTAATTCCGGGCGGTTTGTCAATACATATCCCCGGTTTTGCTTTGTTAAGTAGCCGGCTTCACTGAATTGTGCAAGAACAAAAAGCAAGTGGCGATAGGATACCCCTAAATATTCGCATACTTCTGTATGTTTTTCTTTATAGAATTGCTGATCGGACGATAGTAAAATGAATGAAGCTAGTCGGTTTTCCAAAGGGTATGCCTGGTTTTGCGTATATTTGGCTGTCGTATTCATCGTCTTTTGGCTTAAAAAGAGACAGAGCATTTTCAGAAATACGGGATCAGCCAACAATTTTTCCTTAGCTTCGCGTATCGCTATCGCAAAACAAATCGATTTTGTGACGGTTTGGATGCCTTTTGAATAGCGTTCAGCATTCAGCAGCTCTATCTCACCCATAAATGTGGGTGATGTTAAAAAATCTATGAGCGAAATTTTACCGTTTTTATGCGTAATATATAATTTTGCTTTTCCTTCGACCATGTAATATAAATAGTCGGGATAAGAATGTTCATGAAAAATAAATTCGCCTTTATTAAATTCATATACGTCGATATATGGGATAATATCAAACGAAAAATATTGGGAAATCGGGTATTGTTCAATATATCCAAGGCTTTCTTCAAGCGGCAATTTTCTCAAATTATAAAGCAGCTCCTTATAATAAAATATGAGATTTCTCACATTATTGTATTATTTGTCGTGTTATTATTCAACGTAATAGAAGTGGAAAAGGATGGATACTATGAACAATCAGCGTTGGCTGGCAAAAAATTTTTTTATGTTCTTTATTACATGGGGTATTTTTCTACCATATTGGACAGGTTGGCTTATAAATGATAAGGGGCTGACCGTTTCAGAAGCGAGCATCGTAATGGGGTTTGGCTTAGTAGCCCGTGCCATTTCAACAATGTTTATTTTCCCGTATGTTTCAAAGGTGATGAGCAATAAAAATGTGCTGATCTTTTTTACGGCAGGCTCTTTAGTTGTGGCATTGCTTTATATTCCGATTGATTCTTTCATGGGCTTATTTATTATGACGCTGCTGTTTAGTGCATTGTACCCGGCATTATTGCCTGCTGTCGAAAGCAGTGCCTCTACTCTGATGCGGCATGGGGTAATTCACTACGGGAAGGCGCGTTCCTTAGGGTCATTCGGCTATGTTGTCGCTGTTTTAATAATTAGTATGCTTACGGGAATTTACGGTGAGCAAATGATTTTATGGATGATGATTTTCGGCTTGACCGCATTGTTGGCGATTCAATTGATGCCGGCACCGCAAGTGTTAAGCTTAGCCCCGGCAAAAGGGAATGGAAAGGCGCTATCGATGAAAGGGCTAGTGGAAGTCAGGAGTTTCATTGTTGTGCTTTTCGTTGTTATATTGCTCCAAGGTGCACATGCTTCCTATTACAACTATGGCTATATTTATTTGCAGGACTTAAATGCGAACCCTTTCTATATCGGAATGATTTTGAACGTCGCGGTATTATTCGAAATTATTTATTTTTTGAAGGCCGATACATTTTTAACGAAATGGAAGCCGTCATCGTTAATGCTTGTTGCCGCGATTGGATCGACCGTTCGTTGGATAACTGTCTATGCTTTTCCGAGCATGCCGATGTTCATTGTGTCGCAAGCGCTGCACGCATTGTCGTTTGCAATGGCTCACTATGCCTTCATACGCTACATCTCCCATGCATTACCGAAAGAGCAAATTCCAAATGCGCAAGGCATCTATTCAGCTCTTGCAATGAGTTTGAGCGCTGCAATATTGACGCTTTTAGGCGGGGCTCTTTATGAAATCGAACCTGGTTTAGCATTTTTAGGGATGATTATTTGTACAGTGCCTGCAATCATTTTAATATTATTGACGAAAAATCGTTTTAATTATTGAACAATGCCAATTGACAGCACCTTATCATTTTTTTATAATGAAGAGCATAAATAAAATAAAAACGATGATGGAACAAGTACGTTTTGACCCCGCGCGCAGAAAGAGATTTCTTGGCTGAAAAGATCTCCACGGGAATTTACCGAAAGCTACTCCAGAGTGCAGCTAATCCCTGCCGTTTGCTTACGTTACAAGCACTTGAGATATAATGTTTATTGCGTTATAAATTAGGGTGGTACCACGAGATGACAGTCTTCGTCCCTTTACCGGGATGAAGGCTTTTTTGTTTTCAATTAGCGGGTGTCCCGGAAAGGCGCTGTATGAAAATAAGCTTTTGGCATATGTCCCGGATATTTCAGAGGAGTTTTAAGAGGATATCAGCCTAAAATGCGCGCCTCGTGCGATACCGGCTGACTGATTTAATTCCTGCGGGCTTAAACTCAAAAAAATCGGGACGCCATTATGCCGAGGCGCAACAGATTTTCTCGCCACTTCATCGTTGCTTCAAAAACAATTAGGAGGAAAAAAACATGACTGCAAAAACTATGACAGGTTCTGAAATCCGTCGTCTTTATTTGGATTTCTTCAAAGAAAAAGGACATCACGTAGAGCCATCAGCACCATTAGTACCAATCAACGATCCATCACTTTTATGGATCAACTCAGGGGTGGCAACATTAAAGCCATACTTTGACGGACGTATTATCCCGGAAAACCCGCGTATTACAAATGCCCAAAAATCAATTCGCACAAACGATATTGAAAATGTGGGAAAAACAGCGCGTCACCATACATTTTTCGAGATGTTAGGGAATTTCTCGATCGGGGATTACTTCAAAAAAGAATCGATTCATTACGCTTGGGAATTTTTAACAGATCCGAAATGGATGGGCTTTGATCCGGAAAAATTGTCTGTCACGCTACACCCTGAAGATCAGGAAGCCTACGACGTATGGCACAATGAAATCGGCATTCCGAAAGAACGCTTAATCCGTTTGGAAGGGAACTTCTGGGATATCGGCGAAGGTCCATCTGGTCCCAACTCCGAAATCTTCTATGACCGCGGTGAAGAATACGCGGTTGGCGCACCGGAAGAAGAGCTGTATACAGGAGGAGAAAACGAGCGTTATTTAGAAATTTGGAATCTTGTATTTTCCCAGTTCAACCATAATCCGGATGGCACATACACACCACTGCCAAAGCAAAACATTGATACAGGAATGGGTCTTGAGCGTATCGTTTCTGTTGTGCAAAACGTACCAACAAACTTTGATACAGATCTATTCATGCCGATCATCGAAAAGACGGAAACTTTTGCAAACCGCAAATACAAGCGTCCAAACGAAGTAGATTTAAAAGAAATTTTCGGTTCAACAGAAGATATCAATACACCATTTAAAGTAATCGCTGACCATATCCGTACAGTGGCGTTTGCAATCGGTGACGGTGCATTGCCATCAAATGAAGGCCGCGGCTATGTATTGCGCCGTTTACTTCGCCGTGCTGTCCGATACGCGAAAAAAATTGGTATCGAAAAGCCGTTCATGTTCGAATTAGTGCCGACTGTCGGAGAGATTATGCAAGACTTCTATCCGCAAGTGAAAGAAAAGGAAGCATTTATCCAGCGTGTCATTAAAAATGAAGAAGTTCGTTTCCATGAAACACTTGATGGCGGTTTGGCGATCTTTAATGAAGTCGTCGAAAGCCAAAAAGCAAAAGGCGAAACAATTATTCCAGGCGCGGATGCATTCCGTTTATATGATACATTCGGTTTCCCGATTGAATTGACAGAAGAATATGCAGAAGAAGTTGGCATGACTGTTGACCATGAAGGCTTTGAAGTTTCAATGGAGCAACAGCGCGAACGTGCCCGCAATGCGCGTGCGGATGTTGATTCAATGCAAGTGCAAAATGAAGTGCTGTCAAACTTAACACAGCAATCAACATTTATTTACGATGCATTCGAGGCTTCTGCTAAAATCGCGGCAATTGTCGTGAATGGCCAAGAAACAACTGCAGCTTCTGAAGGTGATGAGGCATTGATCATCCTTTCTGAAACGCCGTTCTATGCTGAGATGGGCGGGCAAATTGCAGATACTGGTGTCATCGAAGCAGATGGATTCACAGCAATCGTAAAAGATGTCCAAAAAGCTCCGAATGGTCAACCGCTCCATACGGTTGTCGTACAGTCAGGCGAAATGAATGTAGGGGATGCGGCAACTGCAAAAGTGGATGAAGCAAAACGTAAATTAATCCTGAAAAACCATACAGCGACACATTTGATGCACCGCGCATTGAAAGATGTATTAGGCGACCATGTAGCACAAGCGGGTTCCTATGTAGGCCCGGACCGTCTACGCTTTGACTTCTCGCATTTCGGTGCAGCGACAAAAGAAGAGCTTGCGCAAGTGGAGCGTGCTGTAAACGAAAAAATCTGGGAAGATATCGAAGTCGTGATTCAAGAAATGGATATCGATTCTGCAAAAGCAATGGGAGCAATGGCGTTATTCGGCGAGAAATACGGAGATGTAGTTCGTGTAGTAGCAGTTTCGGATTATTCAATTGAGCTTTGCGGCGGACTGCACGTAAGCCGTTCATCTGAAATCGGCATTTTCAAAATCGTTTCCGAAGGCGGTATCGGTGCAGGGACTCGCCGTATCGAGGCGGTAACAGGAAAAGCGGCATATGAAGCGATTAAAGAAGAAGAGGCGATTTTAAATGAAGCAGCAAGCCTTTTAAAATCAAATGCAAAAGACGTGGCAGCTCGTGTAGCATCTCTTCAAGCGGATTATAAAGAATTGCAACGTGAAAATGAGTCATTATCGCAAAAAATCGCCAATGCACAAGCCGGCGCAGTAATGGATGCCGCACAAAAAGTTGGCGATGTGACAGTGCTTGCAACACGTGTAGAGGCAAAAGACAACAATCAACTGCGTCAAATGATGGATGATTTAAAGGAGAAAATGCAATCAGCCGTTATTGTTCTTGGTGCAGTCGATGGCGATAAAGTAATGCTTTGCGCAGGTGTAACGAAAGATATCGTAGGCGGCAGCTACCATGCCGGCAACATTGTGAAGCAAGTTGCAGAAGCTTGCGGCGGTAAAGGCGGCGGTCGTCCGGATATGGCTATGGCCGGTGCAAAAGATGCTGCGAAGCTGGAAGAAGCGTTAAATGCAGTATACGAATATGTAAAATCTTTCTGATCAACTAAAATTTACTACTGGCATATTTGAAGTGCTTGCAGGAATAAGTTATAATGGTAAAAATGGAGATGGGCTACTATGCTCCATCTCCTTATTGCTGAAAGCGAGGTGCTGGTCTTGAGTTCTTTCGATAAAACGATGAAATTTAGTTTTCCAGAAGAATCAATGGAACAAGAAGTAAAGCAAGTGATGCTGAAGGTGTATACGGCTTTGGAGGAAAAAGGGTATAATCCAACAAATCAGATTGTGGGGTATCTATTATCTGGTGACCCGGCATACATCCCTCGCCACCAGGACGCACGTAATTTAATCCGCAAGCTTGAGCGTGACGAGATTTTAGAAGAGCTCGTGAAATTTTATATTAGAAAGAATACTGAGGCGGATAAATGAAAATTATGGGTTTAGACGTCGGCTCGAAAACAGTCGGCGTTGCGATTAGCGATGCGCTAGGGTGGACAGCGCAAGGGATCGAAACAGTTAAAATTGATGAAGCGGCAGGCGAATTTGGGATTGAACGTATTAAAGAGCTTGTGAAGGAACACAATGTAACGGAATTCGTTGTGGGATATCCCAAAAATATGAATAATACAATCGGTCCCCGCGGAGAAGCTTCGGAAAACTATAAAAAGCTGCTCGAAGACATATTCGGCTTTCCTGTTAAGCTTTGGGACGAGCGTATGACAACAATGGCTGCAGAGCGGATGCTGATTGAAGCAGATGTAAGCCGCAAAAAAAGAAAGCAAGTTATTGATAAAATGGCTGCCGTCATGATTTTGCAAGGTTATTTAGATAGTAAAAATTAATGATTTGTTTTATTCCGAATCCCCATTTTCCATGCATTGGCTAAATGAAGAGGAAAGGATGGGACAAGGACGTTTATCAATAAGAAAGTTGCTTAAATTAGGGCTTTTTTGTACTTATATGGAAAAGCTTTATGTATAATAAATGAAGCAACAACAGGCAATGCCTAAATATAATGAAGAGGTGACAATCATGTCAGAACAACAACACCACATTACAGTAGTCGATGAAAACGGCAACGAACAACTTTGCGAAATTTTACACACTTTCGATTCGGAAGAGTTCGGTAAATCATATGTATTATATTCTTTAGTAGGTGCGGAAGAAGATGAAGATGGCGCAGTTGAAATTTTCGCTTCTGCATTCGTTCCAGCTGAAAACGGTGAAGATGGAGAATTGATTCCAATCGAAACAGAAGCTGAATGGGATTTAATCGAGGAAGTTTTAAACCAAATCGAAGACGAATTAGGCGAAGAAGAATAATTCATTCGACATGATGAAACAGAGTGGGTGATGAGCCTGCTCTGTTTTATTTCTTAATAAGGAGGAAAAATAATGGAAGAGAATATTTTCATTTTACAGACAGAAGATGGCGGTGAGCAACAGTGCCGTGTTGTTTTCACTTTTGATTCCGAAGAGCATTCCTATGTATTGTTCTCATTGATCGGTGACGAAGAGGCGGGCATTTCCGCGCTTCGCTATGTGCTTGATGATAATGGCGAAATGAGCGGCTTTTCCGATATCGAAACAGAAGAAGAATGGGCAATGGTTGAGGAAGTCATGAACACCGTATTAGCAGAGTTTGGAGCAGATCAGACAAATTACTTTACGATTACTATTGAGGATGACGAAGAAATTATGTGTCAAATTTTGCATCGCTTCGAAAACAGCGGCAAAAGTTATTTGTTTTACGCAATTTTGGAAGATGATGAACCAATGCTTGATGAAGTATTCGCTTCAGCATATATTGCCGGGGAAAACGGCGAAGTAGCAGATCTTTTACCGATCGAGACAGATGCGGAATGGGAAATGATCGAGCAAGTTCTAAATTCATTGGCACAGCATTAGTTTTGAAAACCTGACTGACGATTGATGCGTCGGCCAGGTTTTTATTTTGCTTGGAAAATCGCGGCAGTTTGTCGCAATTGCCGTATATTCCCTTCTTTTAGTTAAGTAATGCAACTTTTTGAACGACTTAGAACATTTCCCGTTAAAAAACGTCGCTATTCATTATAACGAGTATAACTTTCGCGGCTCATTATTGTGCCGGAAGGAAATTTTATGTATCATTATGAAAGAGAAAAAGGGGGGGCTCCCGTGCTAGATGAAAATTCAAAGCAGGAAATGTTCAATAAGATGAAAGAGCGTAAAGGAGAAGTTAAAACCGTGCGAAAAATTGTAGGACTCATCGCGCTTGTCGCTCTTATCGTTATCGCAGTTGCAGGCTACTCGGGCTATAACTATGTCAAATCTGCATTACAACCAATGGATCCGGAATCGAATGAAAAAATTGATGTCGAAATTCCAATGGGCTCCGGGATTACATTAATTTCAAGCATTTTAGAGGAAAAGGGAATTATAAAAGATGCACGAATTTTTAAATATTATACAAAATTTAAAAATGAATCAGAATTCCAGGCAGGCGATTATTCTTTAACGCAATCAATGACATTGGACGAGATTATTGAAAGTTTAAAAACGGGTCGGGTATATCGAGAGCCTGTATTTACGATTACCGTGCCGGAAGGATTGACTCTTGAGCAAATAGCGGAAATCGTTCAGAAAAACACTTCCCATCGAGCAGAGGATTTCATGAAAAAAGTGACGGACGCATCATATATTGAGCAGCTGATGTCCGAATATCCCGATTTATTAACGGAAAATATTTTAAATGAAAATATTCGTCATGCATTGGAAGGGTATTTATATCCGGCGACATATCCTTTCTATGAGGAAAAGCCATCGATTGACGAGATTGTGAACACGATGCTTTCTGCGACAAACACGATTGTGTCAGAGTATACGCCAATTTTGGAGGACCGTGAAATGACGGTTCACGAATTATTGACATTTGCTTCATTGCTTGAAGAAGAAGCAACTGCCCAAACAGACCGCGAAACGATCGCAAGCGTGTTTTACAATCGAATGGGGATTGATATGCCACTGCAAACAGACCCAACTGTTTTATATGCATTAGGCTCGCATAAAGACCGTGTCCTGTATGAAGATTTGGAGATCGACAATCCTTACAATACTTATGTAAATGTAGGGTTGCCCCCAGGACCGATTGCCGGGGCGGGGAAAACGTCGATTGAGGCTGCACTGAATCCTTCGCAAACTGATTACTTGTACTTCCTGGCAGATAAAGAAGGCACGAATCACTTTGCCAAATCATATGATGAGCATTTAGCGAACATCGAAAAATATTTGCGCTAGTGCAAGGTCGAGTGTGGAGGCAAAGGCGTAATTGATTGAATTGAAAAAGGAATCGAATGGCTTTGAAATTACGTCCAAAGGCGGAATTTAAAAAAGATTATTCGCATTCCTTTTCTTTTCGTGCTATTATAAGATGTGATTTTTTGTCCTTATATAACAAACTTGTAGGCGCAAACATCGAGGTTTCGTCTTTTTTCTTATGGATGGAAGACATGCGCACACAAACAGGTAAAGGGAGAATGACGAATGGAATTATCAGACGCTTATATTGCTTCCTTCATTCCTGAACGTGATGAATTATTGGTTGAAATGGAAAAATTCGCCGAACAAAATCACGTTCCGATTATGCAGCTGGCGGGAATCGAGTCACTGAATCAAATATTGCGTATTCAAAATCCGAAATCTATTTTGGAAATTGGCACAGCAATTGGCTATTCCGCTATACGTATGGCAATAGCATTGCCGAATTGCGATATTGTGACGATTGAACGTGACGAGTCGCGGGTCCAGTATGCAAAACAATTCATTGCAAGATCAGAGGCAGCAAACCGTATACAAGTAATTGAGGGAGACGCGTTAGAAGTAGATATGGATAAACTTCCACCTGCTTTTGATGCTGTTTTTATTGATGCGGCGAAAGGCCAGTACATGAAATTTTTCGAAAAGTATGCACCGCTAGTTCCGTCAGGCGGGGTATTGTACATCGATAATATGTATATGCACGGGCTTTCAGATTTAGATATAAAAGAAGTGCCGAGAAGAAAAAGAACGATGATTCGAAATTTAAAAACATTTTCTGATTGGGTTATGGCACATCCAGAATACACAAGTGCTTTTTTCCCTGTCGGTGATGGTTTGTTAATTTGTTTGAAGAGGTGAAGATTGTGAAAAAACCAGAATTATTATTGACACCACAATCCGTTGAGCATATCGCTGCATTACTTGATGCTGGTGCGGATGCCTTCGTAATTGGGGAACAAAAATTTGGCTTGCGTTTAGCTGGAGAATTCACTGTAGCCGAAGTGGAGCAAGCGACAAAGCTCATTCATGCTGCAGGCAAAAAAGTATATGTAGCTGTCAATGCATTATTTCATAACGACCGTTTAGATGCATTGGATGAATATTTAGCCGAAATGCAGCGAATTGGTGTGGATGCTTTAATTTTCGGCGATCCTGCAGTAATTGTTGCAGTACGTGAATTAGGCATTACAATCCCGCTGCATTGGAATCCGGAAACGACTGCGACAAACTACTTCCAGGTGAATTATTGGGGCGAGCGCGGCAGCAAGCGTGCTGTTTTAGCGCGTGAGCTTTCTGTCGATGAAGTAATCGAAATTAAAGAAAATACAGAGCATGAGATTGAAGTGCAAGTACATGGCATGACATGTATGTTTCAGTCAAAACGCTCACTTTTAGGGAATTATTTCTTATACCGTGATGAAGCGATGGAAGTGGAAAACCGTAAAGAAAACAAAAATATGTTCCTGCACGACAAAGAGCGCAAAAACAAATACCCGATTTATGAAGATATGAACGGGACGCATATTTTCTCGCCGAACGATATGTGCATTATCGAAGAGTTGAATGAATTATTTGAAGCTGGCATCGACTCATTGAAAATCGACGGGGTTCTTCAGGAATTTGACTATGTCGTAAAAGTGACAAGCCTTTACCGTCAAGCGATTGATGCGTATTTCGAAAAAGGCGAAGATGCATACGATGACATTAAATCAGAGCTATTTGAGCAAGTGGAGGCAATTCAGCCAGCGTTACGTCCACTGGATACTGGCTTCATCTACAAGGAAACAGTCTACTAGGAAGGAGAACGAAGGCAGCATGCTACAATTAATTCAAAACGAAAAAATCCGTGAAACAGTTAACGGAAAAACAGTCATTACAAAAAAGCCGGAGCTACTTGCGCCAGCGGGAAGCCTGGAAAAGTTGAAAGTAGCCGTACATTACGGAGCAGATGCGGTATTTATCGGCGGCCAGGAATTTGGTTTACGCTCGAATGCAGGCAACTTCACAATTGAAGAGATGAAAGAAGGCGTCGAGTTTGCAAACAAATACGGCGCGGTCATTTACGTAACAACAAATATTTTTGCTCATAACGAAAATATGGAAGGGTTGGAGGAATATTTGCAGGCAATCGAAGGAGCGGGTGTAAAAGGGATCATCGTTGCGGACCCGCTCATTATCGAAACTTGCAAAAAGGCGGCGCCTAGCTTGGAGATCCACCTTTCAACACAGCAATCATTGTCAAACTGGAAAGCTGTGAAGTATTGGAAAGAAGAAGGGCTGGAGCGTGTTGTATTGGCACGCGAAGTTGGCGGCGAAGAGATGCGCAAAATGAAAGAGGAAGTGGATATTGAAATCGAGGCTTTCGTGCATGGTGCGATGTGTATCGCATACTCAGGTCGCTGTACATTATCGAATCATATGACTGCACGTGACTCAAACCGCGGCGGCTGCTGTCAATCTTGCCGCTGGGATTATGATTTATACGAAGAAAAAGACGGCGAAGAAGTGGCATTGTTCAGCGAAGGCGAAGCACCATTTGCGATGAGCCCGAAAGACTTGAAATTAATCGAATCCATTCCGCACATGATTGAATTGGGCATCGACTCATTAAAAGTGGAAGGACGCATGAAATCGATTCACTACGTAGCAACAGTTATTTCGGTATACCGTAAAGTGATTGACGCATACTGTGCAGACCCTGAAAACTTCACGTTCGAAAAAGAATGGCTGGAGGAATTGGCGCGCTGTGCAAACCGTGCAACAGCCTCATCATTCTTTGAAGGGGAGCCAAGCTATAAGCAGCAAATGTTTGGTTTCCATTCACATAAGATGAAGTGGGATTTTGCCGGTTTTGTAATGGGCTATGATGCCGAAACACAAATGGTTACATTGGAACAACGCAACTATTTCAAGACAGGCGATACGGTTGAATTTTTCGGCCCTAATATGGATACATTCAAAATGACGGTTGGCCAGCTTTGGGATGAAGACGGCAATGAGCTTGATGTTGCCCGCCACCCGCTGCAAATCGTTAAATTTAAAGTAGATCGCTCATTATCGCACTTTGATATGATGCGAAAGGAGAATAACTAAATGTCAAAGCGTCCAGTCGTCATCGGGATTGCGGGTGGTTCATGCTCAGGCAAAACGAGCGTGACACGTGCCATTTATGATGTTTTCCGTGACCATTCAGTAGTCGTAATCGAACAGGACTATTATTATAAAGATCAAAGCCATATGACGTTTGAACAGCGACTTGAAACGAACTATGATCATCCATTAGCTTTTGACAATGACTTATTAATTGAGCATATTAACAGCTTGCTCGCATATCAGTCTGTTGAAAAGCCTGTATATGACTATGTGCAGCATACACGTTCTGATGAAGTCATCCATGTAGAACCAAAAGATGTCATTATCATCGAAGGGATTTTAGTGCTGGAAGACGAGCGCCTACGTGAATTGATGGACATTAAATTATTCGTTGATACAGATTCGGATTTACGCATCATTCGCCGGATACAGCGGGATATTAAAGAGCGCGGTCGTACGGCGGATTCTGTAATTGAACAATACTTGTCAGCGGTACGCCCTATGCATAATATGTTCATCGAGCCGACAAAGCGCTATGCGGATGTCATCATTCCTGAAGGTGGCGGAAATAACGTGGCAATCGACTTAATGGTAACGAAAATAAAAACAATTCTTGAAACTGAATCAAACTTGTAATATGATGATGTAGTATTTACAATATTTACATTTCAAATATGAAAGACGAACATAAATAAGTATTCACGAAATTCGGCTGCTAGCAAACGCTGTGGAAATGAGCTTCTAAATTGGGGCATTTCCACATACCGTAAACTAGTAGTCGGGTTTTCTGTTATTTATGAACGAAAATACGTTAAATAATTATATTTTATTTTCATCCAGCAAAAAACACTCGCCTCTTTCGGCAGATTATGAATGCTTGTTTTGTTAGTTTCAGGGGATTTCCCGAACGCCCGCTGAATGAAGATAAGCCCCTGGCAGATGCCACAGATTTTTTAAAGGGAGCTTTTATAAATCCGGATGCAATTATGCCGGGGCATAATTGATAAAACGTATTATTTAGAAAAAGAAAACGAAAAAAGAAAACGTTTTCAAGTTATTACTAAGGAGTGGGAATAATGTCAAACGAAAAACAATATCCAATGACACTAGAAGGAAAGCAAAAATTGGAAGACGAATTAAACACGCTAAAAACAGTAAAGCGTCCGGAAGTAGTAGAGCGTATTAAAGTTGCTCGCAGCTTTGGTGATTTATCTGAAAACTCGGAGTACGATTCGGCGAAGGAAGAGCAAGGGTTCGTGGAAGGACGTATTTCTTTAATTGAGCAAATGCTGCGCAATGCGGTCATTATTACAGAGGACGATTCATCCAATACAATTTCCCTAGGCAAAACGGTTACATTTGACGAGCTGATTAACGGGAAACGCGCCAACTTTGAAGAATCATATACGATTGTTGGTTCAGCTGAAGCCGATCCAATTGAAGGGAAAATTTCAAATGACTCACCAATCGCAAAAGCATTAATGGGCAAGCATGTCGACGATGTTGTAAAATTGACAACACCAGGCGGAGATATGGAAGTTATTATTTTAGAAGTCAAATAATTTCAAAAGCAGTTAGCATTCATGCGCTAACTGCTTTTCTTTTCGCGGATAAGAAAGTGTTAGTTTTTCAAGGGAATCCATAAAATGAAAAACATCATTTTGCAATAAATATGTTTTTCTAAACGCCAAAAAAACATCAGTAATGGAAGACGCAGATCCTAAAAACTTCTTTCGTGCGATTTTCGTGCACAATCTGTTTTTCTAATGCTAAAATAAGCATGCATAGGAGGAATTGGAATGGAACGAAAAAGACGATTTCAAACACGGCAACAGTATGCGGAACATAAAGCGAAAGAAACGAAATTCGAGAAAGCTAATAAAAGCTTAAACTATTTAATCGCGGTCGTTGCCATACTAATTGTCGCAACATTGATCTTTATTATTTCCCGGGATCCGCTGCCAGATGATGAGGCGCAAAAAGAGGACCAGCCTGCTGATGTTGCCACGAATGAACCGTCACAGGAAGAGGGCGGACAAGCGGCAGAGGATGAACAAACAGAAAATGATGATACGGAAGAAAATGAAGATGCGTCACTGGACGAGCCCGCACAATCATCGACAGAAACAGACGATACTGTAAGCCCATCTACAGATCCCTCAGTACAGGAGGTCATTACTAATCCAAGTTGGCAGGCATATCCAACCGCCCAAACTGGTGAGCATGTGTCGACATATGAAAAAGGGCATATCGATTATGAAGAAAAGCTAAAGGCAATCTTTAGTGTGCTCGAAATAGAGCAGGATAATAGCATCGTCTTAAGTGTTAAAAATAACGGAAATACTAAGAGTTCCATTGCTGTTGTCACTTCAATGGATAAAGAGCAGAAATACCGTGTAAGCATTGAATGGATCGACGGCGAAGGATGGAAGCCGGTTCAAGTTGAAGTGTTAACGGCAATTGACTGAGCATACTAATTTTTTTAATGCGAGAATTGACGAAAAAATTGCATTATGAACAATGTACTAAATTGGAGGAAGCCGGAAATGAAAATAGCAGTAATTGGCGCGATGGAGCAAGAGGTTGAATTATTGCGCAATGCATTACAAAATACGAAAACAGAAACAATCGCAAACAGCGAATATACGACAGGGACATATGAAGGCAAAGAAGTCATCTTGCTGAAAAGCGGTATCGGGAAAGTGAATGCCGCAATGTCGACAACGATTTTATTGGAAAAGTTTAATCCGGCTGTTGTCATTAATACAGGTTCCGCAGGCGGCTTTGATGCAGCGTTAAATGTTGGGGATATCGTTATTTCAGATGAAGTGCGCCATCATGATGTCGATGTAACAGCGTTCGGATACGAAATTGGCCAAATGGCAGGTATGCCGGCAGCGTATAAATCGGATGAGAAATTAATGGAAATTGCAAAACAGGCTGTATCTGAAGTAGGGGAGCATAACTGCGGTGTCGGCTTAATTTGTTCAGGCGATGTGTTTATGAGCGACCCTGAACGTGTTGAGGCTGTTCGAAAAGATTTCCCGACGATGAAGGCGGTCGAAATGGAAGCGGCGGCTGTAGCGCAAATTTGCCATCAGTTTAATACGCCATTTGTCGTGATCCGTGCATTGTCGGATATTGCAGGGCAGGAATCTGGCGTATCATTTGATGAATTTTTGCCTGTAGCAGCAAAGCATTCGACGGAAGTCGTATTGAATGCGATTGCGAAGCTGTAATTTATTGTTTTGAAAATGGCAGGAGAGCAAGCAGCGATTACGACAACTGACGGCTTCATGATGCAGCTCCATACAAATGAAGGCAAAATAGAATAATAGGAAAGGAAAACGCCCAATCGCCGAAAATGATTGGGCGTTTTCCGATTGATGAAACATCGCTTTTTGCCATTCAACAAAATAGCTTACTCTTTTTCCCCATGTTTGAACTGCTGGTAGAGCTTTATGAGCGCTCGTTTTTCTATGCGGGAAACATAGCTGCGGGAAATATTAAGACGCTTCGCGATTTCCTTTTGTGTATGCGGGTCGAAATTTTGCAGGCCATAGCGGTATGATATAATTTCAAGTTCGCGTGGATCGAGCGTATTCAAATAGCGGTAAAGCTGTGCAAAATCCTCCTGTTTTTCGATTTTTTCGATTGTTGAAGGTTCATCAAGCTGAAGCAAGTCGCGTATTTGAAGTGACTGTCCGTCTTTGTCGACACCAATCGGCTCAAATAACGACACATCTTTTTGAACTTTTTTTTGAGCGCGTAAATGCATTAATATCTCATTTTCAATACAGCGTGCGGCATACGTGGCGAGGCGCGTCTTTTTTTCGGGCGTGAAGCTGCTTACCGCCTTCATGAGACCAATTGTGCCAATCGAAATATAGTCGTCTAACAAATCGTGCGGGGGATGAAATTTCTTTACGACGTGTGCAACTAAACGCATATTTCGTTCGATCAATTCGACACGCGCGTTTTCATCGCCGTTTATAAAGCGGGCAATGACTTCCTCTTCTTCCTCGCGTGATAAAGGTTTATAAAACGTTTGCCCTTTTAAATAGCCTAATAGTGCGGGAAGCTCAAGCCAAAGTTGAAGCAATGCTGTCACAAAACCGCTCAAGCATACAACATCCTTTCATCTTTTCGACAGTATATGATAAATTTTGCGCTGAAATGAAAAAAAGTGTAAGAGCAAAAATTAAGCTCTTACACCTTTTTCAGTGTGAAAGTACTTACCATCAGCAGTGCTAACACAGGGAATAAAATCATGTAAAATGTTTCGGATAATACATTTGTAAAGAAATAAGAAAGTGCAAGTAAAGTACCAGCGGCTGTAATTGGCAAACCGACAAAATACCCTGTAGAGTCCATTACATTAAAACGGGCCAGCCGCAATGCACCAGCGGCAATGAATAGCACTGGCATCATCATACCTGTGACACCCGCATTCATCAATGCCATTTCATACATTAAGAGAGCTGGCGCAACACCGAAAGAAATAATATCGGCCATTGAATCGAGCTGCTTTCCTAATTCGGATTCCTGATTAAATTTCCGGGCTACTTTCCCATCATAACGATCTAAAAATGCAGCGATAAAAATTAATAGTACACTATAGCTATAATACTCATTTAATGTAGCCATAATAGCAGCCCCACCAAATGACATATTCGTAATTGTAATTATATTTGCAGCATTTGCTTTTATTTTTTTCAATGTTGAATCAACTTTTTGAAGTAGAAACATCGGAAAACACTCCCTTGCTCATCGGCTATTCTCTATTATACTTCTTCTAATAAAAAAAGGTAATAGTTTATTCATAATAAGACCTTTCTTTGTACGTCTATACATTATATAATTTATCTTTGTTCCTTAGTTATCTCACATTAGCAGGCAGGCACTTGCGATTTCAGCTTTAAGGCAGGACAAAGGGCGGACGAAGGATTAATGACATGCCCAAAAGAGCCTGTTTGTTTGACTTTACATTATACAGATAAAATAAATTAATGAAAATCATCGTATCATTATAAATTGGAGGTCTTAAAATGAAGGAAAAATTATATCAAAATCTGATAGAGCTTTCAAATGGCAAACTCTCCTCGAAAATTCTGCAAACTGTCGCACAATCGGGTATTAGTAAAAATTTTATTCGCAGCTACAGTCAACTATACGGAATTAATATACAGGAAGTTTCAAAATCTCCAAAAGAATTCACAAGTTTGCATGATTTTTTTGTACGGGAGCTGAAGGACAATGTGCGCCCTGTAGATAAACGTCCGAATGTTTTTGCGAGCCCTGTCGACGCAAAGATAGAGGCATTCGGCAATATTTCGGATGGGAAAATATTTACGGTTAAAAACAAACCATATTCGCTAGTTGATTTATTAGGGAACGAAGCGAAGGCAGCTCGATACATCGATGGTAAATATATTGTCTTTTATTTGAGTCCAGCAGATTATCATCGTATCCATAGTCCGATTGATGGTACAATTGTCCGCCAGTATATCCTCGGGCAAAAATCCTATCCTGTGAATCAAATGGGCTTACAATACGGGAAAAAACCAATCAGTCATAATTATCGTATGATTAGCGAAATTAACTATGAAAAAGAGCTCTGTGCGGCTTTCATTAAAGTAGGCGCAACATTTGTGAACACAATTGAGCTTACAAATACATCCTCACAGTGGAGAAAAGGGGAGGAAATCGGCTATTTTGCGTTTGGCTCGACGGTTGTTATGCTATTTGAACAAAATGCCGTTGAATTTAATGAGAATGTGACAAGTGCAGCGAAGATAAAAATGGGAGAAGCTTTTGCTACTATGTTATAATGAATAAATAAATTTTGAGTTAGGGGTTACGGCTTTGTATAACTTTTTATTACCAAATGAATTTATCCGCACTGTTTACGAAATTACACCTGAAAAGCTAAAGGGCTTAGGCATTAAAGGCATTATTACAGATTTGGACAATACGCTTGTGGAATGGGATCGCGCAGATGCAACAGAGGAACTTGTCGAATGGTTTGAAATGATGCGCGAGGCAGGCATTAAAATTATTATTGCATCGAACAATAATGAAGCGCGCGTCCGTCAGTTTGCGGAACCACATGGCATCCCGTTCATTTACCGCGCAAAAAAACCTTTAGGCGGGGCATATTATGCGGCGCTTGTACAGCTGCGTCTCCGTCGACATGAAGTTGCCATGCTAGGGGACCAGCTCCTGACAGATGTAATGGGTGCTAAGCGTCAAAAGCTTTATACGTTTTTAGTGCGCCCTGTTGCTGATTCAGATGGCCTTGTCACAAAATTCAACCGTTTTGTGGAACGTCGTGTATACAATGATTTAAAACGAAAAGGACAATATCCTTGGGAAGACTAGTATAGTAGCCCGAGATTTTGCATGTATATGCAATAGCAGTTAGGAGGAAATATTGAATGAATGAAATGCCACAATGTATTGGCTGTGGAACAGTGATTCAAACAGAAGATAAAAATGCATTAGGATATGCGCCCGCATCTTCATTGGAAAAGGAAACGATTATTTGCCAACGCTGTTTCCGTTTAAAAAATTATAATGAAATTCAACCAGTCAGCTTAACGGATGACGATTTTTTGCGTATTTTAAACGGTCTTGGACAGCAGCAGGGCCTCATCGTGAAAATCGTTGATATTTTTGATTTTAACGGCAGCTGGTTGCCGGGTTTACACCGCTTCGTCGGAAATAATCCCGTGCTTCTAGTAGCAAATAAAGCAGATCTTTTGCCGAAATCGGTAAAGGAAAAGAAAGTTGTAAACTGGCTGAAGCGTGAAGCGAAAGCGCTGGGATTAAAGCCAATCGATGTAAAGCTTGTCTCCGCGCATAAAGGAATGGGCATGGAGGAAGTTGTCGGCGCGATTGAGGAGTACCGCAACGGCAAGGATGTGTATGTAGTAGGCTGTACAAATGTAGGGAAATCGACGTTCATCAATCGCATTATTAAGCAGGCGACAGGTGAGGGGGAAATCATTACGACATCCCATTTCCCGGGCACAACATTGGATATGATCGGGATTCCGCTGGATGACGGTACGTCCTTATATGATACGCCGGGAATTATTAACCATCACCAAATGGCACACCATATTGACTCAAGCGAATTAAAATACATTATGCCGAAAAAAGAAATCAAGCCGAAAGTATATCAGCAAAATCCCGGGCAAACATTGTTTATCGGCGCACTTGCCCGTTTTGACTTCATTCAAGGCGAACGTTCAGCATTTACGGTTCATATCGCCAATGATTTGCCGATTCACCGTACGAAACTGGAGCGTGCAGATCAATTATATGAAGAACATAAAGGTGAATTACTGGCACCGCCAACGTCTAAACATATCGATCAGTTGCCACCATTAGTACGTCACGAGTTCTCGATCAAGGAACCAAAAACTGATGTAGTCATTTCAGGATTGGGCTGGATTACAGTACAGCATGCCAATGTTGTCGTAGCAGCACACGCACCAAAAGGAGTAGAAGTATTCATCCGGCCGTCGCTGATTTAATAGAACGGTCTCTTCATCTAGAACAGGAGGATATTTGATCATCTGAAGTAGTTAGTGGATACACTTCAGGGAATGAATGGTAGCAGGAAAGAGGGAATTGTCGATGAAAAAGTGGTTTGCGGTTATTGGAGATCCGATTGCACAATCAAAATCTCCGGAAATGCACAATGCATGGTATGAAGAAGAGAATGTGGATGCGACGTATATTCCAATGCATGTAAAGCCAGAACATATACAACAAGCTGTGGCATCGCTCAAACTGCTGGGCGCAAGCGGCTGGAATGTCACAATCCCGCATAAGCAAACGATCATTCCTTTTTTGGATGAACTGGACGGACTTGCTGCAAAAATGGGCGCGGTTAATACTGTTGTCCATACTGCAGAAGGCAAGCTAAAAGGCTATAATACAGACGGCCCAGGCTTTGTCAAATCATTGGAAGAAGCGATCGGCACAAAAAAACGCAATGAGGCTGTTTTAATAATCGGGGCAGGTGGTGCAGCACGCGGTATCGCCTTTTCCCTGCAAATGGAAGGCTACACGAACATTACGATTGCGAACCGCACAATTGAGAAAGCCCAGCAAATTACAGATGAAATGAATGCAGGCCGGGCAATGTCGCTGCAGCAAGCAGAACAAAGCTTGTCCGCATTTCAGATTTTTATACAAACAACACCTGCAGGAATGGCAACAGGCGATTTTGCGCTGCCATTTTCTCTTGAAAAGTTCCCGGCAGGCGCAATTGCTGCAGATATTGTGTATAATCCATTAATGACGCCATTTTTGCAGGCGGCTGAGCAAAAAGGGGCGGCAATCGTCAATGGATTGGGCATGTTCGTGCATCAAGGTGCAATTGCCTATGAACATTGGCTAGGCAATTACCCAAATACAAATGCAATGATTGCACGTTTAACGGCGCAATTAGGAGGAAAATGAATTTTATGTTAACAGGTAAACAAAAACGTTTTTTACGTGCAGAGGCACATCATTTAGATCCGATTTTCCAAGTCGGCAAAGGCGGGGTAAATGATGCAATGCTTGCACAATTACGCGATGTACTGGAAGTACGCGAGCTTATTAAAGTACGCATTTTAGATAACTGTGAAGAAGATAAAAACACCGTTGCAGAAGCACTGGCTGCCGGCACACGGGCGGAATTGGTCCAATTGATCGGATTAACAGTTGTTTTATATAAGGAATCACGCAACAACAAAAAAATCGTATTACCAAAAGTAGCTACGAAATAAGGTGAAGTAAAATGAAGAAAGTCGGTCTTTTTGGCGGAACATTCAATCCACCGCATATAGGGCATTTAATAATGGCAAATGAAGTATATGCAGCACTCGATTTGGCGGAAGTCCGCTTTATGCCGAATGCAAAACCCCCGCATAAGGACATTTCGGCCTCCGCTACGAATTTACAGCGTTTATTGATGGTAGAATTGGCGATTGCCGATATTCCATATTTCAAAGCGGAGACATTCGAAATTGAGCGTGGCGGCGTATCGTATACATTCGATACGATGCAAGCGATGCGCGAGCGTGAGCCGAATACCGAGTTTTATTTCATCATCGGCGGAGACATGATCGATACATTGCATACATGGCACCGGATTGATGAATTGATGGAACTTGTTACATTTGTTGGAGTGAAGCGTCCCGGCACTGAAGCTGAATCCCCGTATAATGTGCAAATGGTGGAAGCGCCGGAGATCAACCTTTCTTCAACTTTTATTCGTGATCGTCTACAGCAAAAAAAGGCGCCCTTGCATTTTTTATTGCCATCTGCTGTCGAACATTATATTCGAAAGGAAGGTCTGTATGGAGCGACAAACAATGCTGGCGGCCATTAAAGACCGCATGCCCGAAAAGCGATATATTCATACAATAGGTGTAATGGAAACGGCCATCCGTTTGGCGGAGCAATATGGAGAAGATCCGAAAAAAGCTGAAGTGGCGGCCATTTTACATGACATTGCAAAATATGCGGATGTCGAATGGATGAAAAAAGTCGTGATGGAGCAACAATTGGATTCAAGATTGCTTGACTGGAATGCCGAAATTTTACACGGTCCGGTAGGTGCATGGATTGCCGAAACGGAATTTCAAATTGACGATTCCGCGATATTGAATGCGATACGATACCATACAACTGGACGGGCGGATATGACGGCATTCGAAAAGATTATTTTTGTGGCGGATATGATTGAGCAGAATCGCAAGTTCCCTGGTGTAGATGAGCTAAGGGCGTTCGCGGACATCAGTTTAAATGATGCATTCCGCGCATGCATCACACATACAATCAGCTTTTTGGTGGCGTCTCAGCAGGCGATTTACCCCGTTTCAATCGAGTGCTACAACAGTTTAATGAGAGAGGAATAAACATACATGAATGATACTTTATTGAATATTACGTACAAAGCAATCGACGACAAGCGAGGGGAAGATATCGTTGCATTAAATATGCAAGGAATTTCCCTGTTAGCCGATTACTTCATCATTGCAGAAGGCAGCTCTGAGCGCCAAGTGCAAGCAATCGCGCGCGAAATAAAGGAAAAAGCCGAAGAAGCTGGCTACAATGTCCGTAAATTGGAAGGCTTCGACACAGCGCGCTGGATTTTAGTCGACATGGGCGATGTGGTGGCACATATTTTCCACAAAGATGAGCGTGCATACTATAACCTGGAGCGTTTATGGGGAGATGCGCCACAGCTGGACGCTGCGCAAATGGACAATGAGTAGCTATGAGCGTTTTGCGGAAGTGTATGACGAATTAATGACAGATATCCCGTATGCGGAATATGTCGAGTGGATTCAATCATTTGCCCCCGCACAAAGCTATAAAAACATGCTTGATATTGGCTGCGGCACTGGAACGCTCGCTTTGCTGCTGCAAGAAGCGGGCTACAATGTATCAGGCATCGATTTGTCTGAGGACATGCTTTCCGTTGCGAGTGCCCGCATGAATGCTGCCGGTATTGCGATGCCTCTTTTTGCAATGTCGATGGATGAGCTGGAAGGCTTCAGTAACCTTGATGTGGCGATTATTCCGATAGATTCCATTAATTATGTGAAAGAGGAGCAAAATGTAATCGAAACATTGAAGCGCATTTTTGAAAGTCTTCGTGAAGGTGGCCAACTATTTTTCGATGTGCATTCCTTATTCAAGATGGACGAGATTTTTTTGGATGGCCCGTTTACGTATGATGATGGGGAAATCTCCTATGTTTGGCATACTGAGCCCGGTGAAGCCCCGCATTCCGTATATCATCAAATGACATTTTTCGTACAAACAGAGGACGGCTTGTATGAACGCTTTGATGAGGAGCATTTCCAGCGCACTTTTGCATATGAACAATATGTCAAGTGGCTGAAGGAAATCGGCTTCTCGCAAATCGAAGTTTCGGCGGATTGGACGAATGATCAACCGGCCGATGAAAACGAACGCATTTTTATCCGTGCAGTGAAGTGAAAAAATAACGGCTGAAAAAGAAAGTTTCAGCGGTTTTTACTAAAATACCTTTTCATAAAGAAGCAGACTTTGTATAGTGGGAGTAAGCTCCATATATAAAACCTTCTTTATGAAAGGGTGTTTTTTGCTGTGCATTCATTTCTGGAGAAGTACAAGAAGCAGCTTATCATCCTGGCGGGTGCAGCTGTTGCGGTATTCATTTATTTATTTTCCATCCACGATTCCACGAACAATTCTACGGTCGAAACAATTGACCAAATGGCACTTGCTGCATTGGAAGCCCCGAATGCAGCCCAAGAGCCTGATGAAAACCCGATTGAACCTCAAAATATTATTATCGACGTAAAAGGTGCAGTAAAATATCCGGGTGTCTATACATTGTCGGAGGAAGAGAGGATTGTCGATGCGATTGAAGCAGCAGGGGGCTATACGGATGATGCCAATCCTGTGCTCATAAACCATGCGCAAAAACTTCACGATGAAATGGTCATTTACATCCCTAAAGTCGGCGAAGATGCTTCTGAAACGATGGAGCAGTTTTTGCAAGTTGGCCAAACAAATTCGGCAAGCGGTGGAAACAGCGCCGGGAAGATTAATTTAAATAAAGCGACCGAAACCGAATTGACGCAATTACCTGGCATCGGTCCATCAAAAGCGAATGCCATCATTCAGCATCGAACGGAGAACGGGAACTTTCAGGTGATAGAAGATTTGAAACAGGTGACAGGAATCGGCGAAAAGACATTCGAACAGTTAAAAGATTTAGTTGATGTAAAATAAAGAGAAGTTTCAAAACAATCTTACATTGCGAATGATTAAAACAACGTATAAACTGTTAAGTGACTTAATTTTTTGGGGGTTATCATATGGAGCGAATTACTTGGGATCAATTTTTTATGGCGCAAAGCCATCTACTTGCATTACGAAGCACATGTACCCGTCTTGCTGTAGGGGCGACAATCGTACGGGAAAAACGCATTATTGCGGGTGGGTATAATGGTTCGATATCCGGTGACGAGCATTGTATAGAAAAAGGCTGCTATGTTGTCGACAATCATTGTATCCGAACAGTGCATGCTGAAACAAATGCCTTGCTCCAGTGTGCAAAATATGGAACACCGGCGAACGGGGCAGACCTTTATGTGACGCATTTTCCATGCTTGCCATGCACAAAAACGATTATCCAGGCAGGAATAAAGAATTTATATTATGCAAAGGATTATAAAAATAATGTGTATGCAATGGAGCTGCTTGAAAAAGCGAATGTCCATGTCGTGCATATTCCATTCGACGAGGCAAAAATTGATTTCCTGCAAGACGAAAAATTCGCCTTAACATTTGAAATGCTCGAAAAACTTCGCGGATTTGGTGCAAGTAAAGAAGAATTGCTCCCATTAGAGGAGAAGATGCATGCTTTATTTGGTAAACTTGTTCAAGCATAACTGGATATATTATGCCTTATCGATTTTAATCAGCGCTATAGCGGCGTTTGAGTCGATGAGGCTGCTGCTATTGCTCTTTCTGTTATTACTTTTTTGTTTTTATAAGCGTTTATTAAAAGTTCATCTTGTCTTAATCTTCGTTGTCGGGATTACGAGCTATAGCTTTTTTAGCCATGAGGTGGACAAGCTTTCCATTCCAGTCGAACTTCCGGCAATTTTGACATGGACAGATGAATATAAAATAAACGGTGTCATGCTGCGGGGCTTTATGAAAGATGCGGCAGGCGAAAAGCTATATGTGACATATGAGTTGAAAAGCGAAAAAGAAAAACAGCTATTGCAGGCACAGCAGCTTGCTGGAACGGAATTTCAAGTCATTGGCGAGCAAATATCGCCGTCCATACCCGCACATCGCTACGGCTTTTCCATGGCCCGCTACCTGCAAAGCAAAAATGCGCGTGGCATTGTTGAAATTAGTCAGCTCACATATGCTGGAACGAAGAACTCCTTGCTGCAGCCGCTTTATGACCAGCGCTTTCGATTGAAATTGCACATTGAAGAGACGTTTCCTCCATCGCTCATTGCCGAAGCACAAGCTCTTTTAATTGGGTTGCAGGAAAATGTCGACGATGAATTAAACCGTGCCTATCAAAAGCTTGGCATTACACATTTATTTGCGATCTCTGGTCTCCATGTCGCGCTCGTATCATTATTATTTTTTCAGTTGCTGCTTCGAATCGGTGTTCGCCGGGAGCCCGCAACGGTTTTCCTTCTCACCCTATTGCCGATGTATGCTGTTTTGGCAGGAGGCGCCCCTTCTATTTGGCGTGCGGTAAGTGTCGTGGAATTTATTATGCTCGCCCAGTACTTGCGTTGGAAAATACCGATGGACGACGCGTTATCGTTAAGCTTTATTGTATTTGTCCTGATGGAGCCTGGAGCCATTTTTCAGGTAGGTTTCCAATTATCCTATTTAGCAACATACAGCTTAGTTTACTCAAGCCGCATTTTGGCGAAGTACTCAAACTTTTGGGTTCAATCATTTTTTATTACGTTTGTCTGCCAACTTCTCGTTTATCCTTTATTGCTCTTTCATTTTTATGAAATCAGTCTTTCCTCGTTTATCGCAAACATCTTTTTTGTCCCGCTGTTTTCGTTTATAATTTTGCCGATAAATTTACTCGTATTATTTCTTACTTTTATTCCCATCCCTCTCGATTCCATCGTTTTTCATTTTTATGAACCTGCTCGCACATTGCTTACAAACTTTATATTCATCATTCAGCAGCCGATTGTCCAAATGTGGAATCCCGGAAAACCATCGCTTCTATGGCTTTCTATTTTATACGGTTCGGTATTTGCCGCATTTTATTTGCTCGACCAGCAGGGGAAATTAAAAAAAGTGCCCGCTTTGTTGCTGATCCCTGCCTTGCTGTTCCATATTCAGCCATTGTTGCACAATGATTTGAAGATTGCCTTCGTGAATGTCGGCCAGGGAGATTGTATCGTCATTGAATTGCCTTACCGGAAATCCGTCATTGTCATTGATGCAGGAGGCTTGCTAAGATTTGAACAGGAGAAATGGAAGGAGCGGCAAACCCCGTACGAAGTAGGCCGTCAAGTAGTTGTGCCGTATTTAAAGGGACGCGGTATTCAATCGGTGGATACATTTATTCTGTCGCATGCCGATGCCGATCATGTGGAAGGGGCTGAGGAAGTATTGCGGGAAGTCATTGTTGAGGAGGTGCATGTCACACCAAATTCGATTGCGAAGCCTGTGATGGGTGATTTCATGCAAGAGCTGAAAAAAACAAATACAAAGCTCATCGAAAAAATGGCCGGCAACGGGTGGCAAGTAGGTGCGGCATCATTTGAATATTTATGGCCGATGGAAACCCATTACGAAGGGAATAATGATTCGCTCGTGCTTCTCGTGGAACAGAAGCAGTTTCAGGCATTGTTTACCGGTGATTTGGAAAAAGAAGGGGAACAGCAATTAGTTCGTCTTTATGGAGATAAACTACGGAATATCGATTTATTGAAGGTGGGGCATCATGGCAGTAAAACGTCGAGCATAGAAGAATTTGTCGCACTTGCACAACCTGGGTTTGCCGTGTTCATGGCTGGAAAAAACAATCGGTACATGCATCCGCATATCGATGTCGTCAATCGATTTGAAGCACGCAACATCCCTTATGCTACAACAGGTGTGGACGGAACTGTCGAAGTGACGGTACGGCAAGGCGAAATGTATATTGAAAAATCAAATTCCTTATTTTCAAAATAAAAAATGGAATGATTTCTTTATATTCTAAGAAATCATCCCACTTTTTTTAAATTAAATACGTGTAGCTGCTTCTACAATGATTGCAATGATAAACATTACAATGAAGAAGCCGCCACCAATCATGAAACCGTAACCCGCATCCGGGAAGTCGTTACCTTTCATTGCTCGGCCACGACCTTCAAATGGATTTTCAGCTACATAGTTTGGATCTTGATGTCCTGCCATAAGTATCCCTCCTAATCTCCAATAATTATAGAATAATCTAAATGAAAATGCTATATGAAATGCTAATTATTCCTTTTCTTGGCGTATTGCGGCGACACAAATTTCAAGAAAAATCCACAAAGTAGCGGATTGCATTTTATATAATTTCGTTTTTCTGTCAGTAAAGCCGTCTTCGCAACTATACAACCTCATTCGGTTAAATAATGTTATACTTAGAATTACGAAAGTAAAGGAGGTTCCCGATATGATAACAAAAGTGTGGCAAGATTTTAAAAAAGGGAATTTCGCGCCGGTTTACTTGCTTGTCGGAGAAGAAACTTATTTTGTGGATGAAACAATTAAGCAATTGAAAGGCGCTCTCCGCAAAGAGGAAGAAGCGGAAGTGATGACTTTTGACTTAAGTGAACAGCCGATTGATTATGTCATTGATGAAGCGGATACGATCCCTTTTTTTACAGATCGTAAATTAATCATAGCCAAAAATGCATCATTTCTAAAAGCGGCGGAAAAAGGGAAAGAAAAGATCGACCATGATCTAAAGCGTCTCGAAACATGGCTGGAGCACCCTACAGATACAGCCATTACGGTATTTATAGCCCCATATGAAAAATTGGATGAGCGCAAAAAAATCACGAAGCTTATGAAGGATAAATGTACCGTCATACTGGCGGAAACACCTCAAAATCATGATTTAAATGTATGGGTGCAAAATGAGGCGAGACAGCACGGCAAAGCAATCACCGATGAAGCGATCGGGAAGCTGCTTGAAATGGTTGGCCCGAATATGCTCCAGCTTCAAATAGAAATAGAGAAGATGGCGCTTTATTTAGGCGGGGAGCCGGAAATCACACGTGAACTCGTTGAAGATTTAGTGGCGAAAACGCTTGAACATGATGCCTTTAAAATGCTGAATGCTTACTTGGGGCATAATCAGGAGGAAGCGCTTAAAATATATCATGATTTACTGCGCCAAAAAGAGGAGCCGATTAAGCTTGTCGGTTTGCTTGCAAGCAATATCCGCACGATGAACAGCATTTTTTATTTGCAGAAAAAAGGCTACCATCAGCAGCAAATCGCTAAGCAGCTAAAGCTCCATCCATACCGTGTCCAAGTTATTTCGAACCAGAAAAACCGTCCATCAGACCAACGTTTACTGCAGGCATTATATAGCCTTGCGGAAGTGGATCTCCAGCTAAAAACAACAGGCGGCAACCGCGAGCGCCATTTGGAGCTGTTTTTGATGAAGAAACTATAGCAGATAAAGACGCGAAAGCATACTAAAATTTATTTTTCCTTATATAATTTAAAGAACCTTCTAAATTTAGCACATAATTAAACCCCATTGTTTTTTGGCGGGAGCAGCATCGTTTTTCAGCTTTTGTTCTTGCTTGCCGATTAACAATGGGGTTTTTTGAGGCTCTGCTAAAATCCTCTTTTTCCAAAGCTATAACAACATAAAGATCTATAATCTCCTGAATCACGAAAAAAGCCAACTGCCCTAATAGACAGTTGGCTTTATAAGTTTACAATTAAGCTTTTTTCGCTAAACGAGACTTTTTACGAGAAGCCGCATTTTTGTGAATAAGACCTTTAGAAGCAGCTTTATCTAATGCTTTAGAAGCAGCAACTACTAATTCTTGTGCGTTGTCAGCACCAGTTGCGATCGCTTGCTCAGCTTTTTTAACTGTAGTACGCATAGCAGATTTTGCTTGTGCGTTAGCAGCGTTAGCTTTTTCGTTAACTTTTACACGTTTGATAGCAGATTTAATGTTTGGCATTTCTTTCACCTCCTAGATTTAGGTACGAGATGAGTATTTTCTCACTTATTTCATGTGTCAATACAACAAAAATCATTCTACCAAAGGATTGAACGAATTGCAATACATAAACGCAAAGAATATTTACTTGACAGTTTGAACAGACTGAAAAATGGAGGTGCGTTTATGAAAAAAATAGATTGGAATCGTACAGACTTAATTGATGAAACAGCAGAAGTCGTACTTCATCAAACAAAAGAACAAAAGGAAGAATTACAGCGCGAACGTGGCGTTCATATGGAAGAATGGCAACAAAACCGTGTGAAAATCACGAAAGTGGAAGTGAACGCAACAGGAGAAGAGCAAATCAGCAAAAAGCAAGGGGTGTATATTACATTATCAATACCTACATTAACGGCAGAAGATAGCCATGGATTTACACAACTCCAACATACGTTGATCCACTATTTGCATGATCTGCATAAGAAAGTGGAATTAACGGCCCAATCAAAAATATTAGTGATTGGCTTAGGGAATAAAATGATTACCCCTGATGCAATCGGTCCATATACGATTGATGCGATGCATAAAAAGCAATCGGAATTAGAAACGCCGCAGTTTATACTGTACGCGCCAGGGGTGACGGGTCAGACCGGCTTTGAAACGAGCGACTACATTCATGCATTGACAGAAAAAATAAAGCCTGCCCTCGTTATAATCATCGATGCGCTTGCAACGAGCGGCAGTGCCCGTTTATGCAGGACAATACAGTTAACGGATACAGGCATTCATCCAGGTGGGGGTGTCGGGAATCATCGTAAAGAAGTTTCTAAGGAAGTTTTAGGTGTACCCGTAACGGCAATTGGTATACCTACCGTCGTGGAGGCGCCGATTTTAATTGCGGATGCGATTGATGTTGCTTTCCGATCGATTGCCGCAAAAATTCAGGAAAAAGGGAAACCTTCCGGCAAGCTATCTGTAACGAATTGGACACCTGTTAATGAACAAGTGGATTTAACGACAGTGGAGCCGATTTTTGGGCAATGGGCAACATGGACAACAGAAGACCGCCGCCAATTATTTGAAGAAGTATTCAGCACACATCCAGAACGATTGATGGTTACGCCGAAAGAAGTGGATTTCTGGCTCAGCCAATACGCTTTTTTGTTAAGCGAAAGTTTATTCACTTGGGCTACGGAAAAACAAAATCCTGTAAATTAGCATTAGTTAAAAATTTAAGTTATTAAAAACTAGTCATCCGTTCTAAGTTTTCCTCTTTCGCCATATTGTATTGGAGAAAGGGTGATGTGTTTGCGGAAACTAAAACGCTTCTCATTATTGTTCTTATTTTTATTTTCACTGCCTATCATTATTGGGCAATTCCCTTTTCCAAATAATGAAACGTCCACTCCGCAGCAGGAGCGTTCGGCTGTCGTGTATGCAGCAACAGAGCCAATTTTAAATGTCGCAGAAGAGCCAGTATCCAAACCATTTAATGTACTGCTTATGTATACGCATTCCCATGAGTCGTATAAACCAATTGTTGAAAAAAGCAAAGGTATGAAGGCAGTGTATGATGAGGAAACGAATATTTTTTCTTTGCAGCAAATGATGCAGCATTATCTTGAATTGAATAAGATTACGCCGCATATCGTCGATTTTGATGTAATGACGGAAATGAAATTAGTGGATGCGAAGTTGCCTCAAGCCTACAAAATTGCCCGGCCTATATTGGCGCAGTATTTGGAAGAGCGCGAATACGAACTGATTATCGATTTTCACAGGGATGCAGTTCCAAAAAAGGCTACGACACTTACCGCAAATAATGAGAACTATGCAAAAGTGGCATTTGTAGTAGGGGCGGAACATCCGGCATATGAAGCGAATTTAGCGTATGCGAACATGCTGAATGAACAGTTGAACAGCATGTTGCCGGGAATTTCACGCGGCATTCTAAAACAACAGGGAACTGATGTAAATGGGATCTATAACCAGGACCTTGCATCGAATATGCTCCTTATCGAGTTCGGAGGCATCGACAACACGGAAGAAGAATTGCACAGGACGATGGCAATTTTGGCGCAAGCCATTCGATTGGCGTTTGTCGAGGCGATGGTGTAGCTGTTTTTTTAGTTATAATACCAAAGTATTTCTTCATATGAAAAAACAGCATTTCGCGATAAATTGGCGCGAAATGCTTTTTTCCTATGCGAGATGATTGTTCGCTGTTGTCGTTTTACTACGATTCATAGTATAATTTAAAATACGAAATGCCTCTATTGTTCCATTGCCGCAAATTCGATGGATGTAGGGGCTGTATTTTAGTAGAAAAGTAAATGGATGAATAATCTACATATGTAGTGACACCACCCTTATTAACAAGGGCACAGGTGTTTTTTCTAATTAGGAGAGGAATTAAACATGAACCGAGAAGAACGTTTAAAACGCCAAAAAAATATCCGAAATTTCTCGATTATTGCGCATATCGACCACGGGAAATCAACTTTAGCGGACCGTCTTTTAGAATCGACACAAACTGTTACACAGCGTGAAATGAAGTCCCAGCTATTGGATTCGATGGATTTAGAACGCGAGCGAGGCATTACGATTAAATTAAATGCCGTTCAAGTGAAGTACAATGCAAAGAATGGAGAGCAGTATACATTACACTTAATCGACACACCAGGACATGTCGATTTCACATATGAAGTGTCCCGTTCATTAGCTGCATGCGAAGGGGCCATTTTAGTAGTCGATGCAGCACAGGGAATCGAAGCGCAGACTTTAGCGAATGTTTATTTAGCGCTCGATAATGATCTGGAAATTTTACCTGTCATCAACAAAATTGATTTACCGGCCGCGGACCCTGAGCGTGTGCAGCAAGAAATTGAAGATGTGATCGGTTTGGACGCTTCAGATGCTGTCCTTGCATCCGCAAAAGCAGGCATCGGCATTGAAGATATTTTAGAGCAGATCGTGGAGAAAGTGCCGGCACCCGAGGGAGATCCTGAAGCGCCGCTGCAAGCATTAATTTTTGACTCTGTGTACGATGCTTATAAAGGTGTCATTATTTCAATTCGGATTGTAAACGGCACGGTTAAAGCGGGCGACAAAATCCGCATGATGGCAACAGGTGCGGAATTTGAAGTCATTGAAGTCGGCATCCATACACCGAAATCAGTTCCGCAAGCAGAATTGACTGTAGGGGATGTAGGCTACTTAACCGCATCAATTAAAAATGTGCAGGACACGCGTGTAGGCGATACTGTCACATTTGCCGGGGCGAAAGCGGCAAAAGAGCCATTGCCGGGATACCGTAAGCTGAACCCTATGGTATATTGTGGTCTTTACCCAATCGATACAGCGCGCTACAACGATTTACGCGATGCGCTGGAAAAGCTGGAGCTGAACGATTCTGCATTGCAATATGAAGCTGAAACATCACAGGCGCTTGGCTTTGGTTTCCGCTGTGGATTTTTAGGGCTATTGCATATGGAAATTATTCAAGAGCGTATCGAGCGCGAATTCAATATTGATTTAATTACAACAGCACCGTCAGTAATTTATGAAGTGTTCATGACAGATGGCTCATCATTAAAAGTGGATAATCCATCAATGATGCCAGACCCGCAAAAAACTGACCGTGTCGAAGAACCATACGTAAAAGCGGTCATTATGGTGCCGAATGATTATGTAGGGGCAGTAATGGAGCTATGCCAGCTGAAGCGCGGAAACTTTGTCGGGATGGACTATATTGATACGACACGTGTGTCTATCGTCTATGAAATGCCATTAGCTGAAATTGTTTACGACTTCTTTGACTATTTAAAATCGAACACAAAAGGCTATGCGTCATTTGATTATGAATTAATCGGCTACAAGCCTTCGAAGCTAAACAAAATGGATATTTTATTGAACGGCGAGCAAGTTGATGCATTAAGCTTCATCGTTCATAAAGACTTTGCCTATGAACGCGGAAAAGTAATTGTTGAAAAGCTGAAAGAGCTGATTCCGCGCCAGCAATTCGAAGTGCCAGTGCAAGCGGCAATCGGCCAAAAGATTATTGCGCGTTCAACAATTAAATCAATCGGCAAAAACGTTCTTGCTAAATGTTACGGCGGGGACATTTCCCGTAAGCGTAAACTGCTTGAAAAGCAAAAGGCAGGTAAAAAGCGCATGAAGCAAGTCGGTTCTGTAGAAGTGCCGCAGGAAGCGTTCATGGCTGTGCTGAAGATGGATGATAATAAGTAGTAGCAGCAAAGGGGCAGAAGGAGCAATCTTTCTGTCTTTTGCTTTTTTGGTGAGAATTCCGGGGCAATCTGCTACAGTAGAAAGTAAATGAAAACCATTTTAAAATGAGGCTTGAAGCGATGACGGACATTTTAAATTTTTTGCACTATAAAAATGAGAAGCTTGAAAACGAATTAAGCAAATTGCTGGAGCGCGCGAACTCACCGGCGGGCCGGGTAGATGCATTATTGGAAAACAAAGCATTGCAGCTAGAGGACCATAAGCTGTTTTTGGCATTTTTGGCATATTTGGCACAGCAAAAGCTTGATGCAAAAACATTGTTTCAAGATGTCCTCCGCTTGCCGAAACATCATTTTGAAGCGAAATATGAGATGAAATGGACACAAGTTATAAAATTAAGTGTCACATTTCTTACAATTTTGCGGACAAATGATATAAATAGCTATAAACAATTTATCGACTAGCTTGTAACAACCAGCAACAGTTCGCTATAATGATGAAATGAGTAAATGTAATAAATGAGAGGGGCTCTGGGTCGATGAATGAAGAACAACGACTAGCTAGTCAACAAATTAAGCAGCCTAAGGAAGAAAAAGACTATAGTAAATATTTTGAAAAAGTATTTACTGCTCCTTCACTGAAAGACGCTAAAAAACGCGGTAAAGAAGAAGTGAAATATCATAAGGATTTTGATATTGAAGAAAAATACTTAGGAATGGGACAAGACCGTAAATTTTATATTCGCACGTACGGCTGTCAAATGAATGAGCACGATACAGAAGTAATGGCAGGTATTTTCATGCAGCTTGGCTATACACCGACAGAAATGATCGAGGAAGCGGACGTTGTTCTTTTAAACACTTGTGCGATTCGCGAAAATGCTGAAAACAAAGTGTTCGGTGAGCTTGGCTTCTTGTTAAAATATAAACGTAAAAACCCGGAAATGCTGATCGGCGTTTGTGGGTGCATGTCGCAGGAAGAATCTGTCGTCAACAAAATTTTAAAGCAGTACCAGCATGTTGATATGGTGTTCGGTACACATAATATTCACCGCTTGCCGAATATTTTACATGATGCCTACATGTCTAAAGAAATGGTTGTGGAAGTTTGGTCAAAAGAAGGGGATGTCATCGAAAATCTCCCGAAAAAACGTCTTGGATCGATTAAAGCATGGGTAAATATTATGTACGGCTGCGACAAATTCTGTACATATTGCATCGTGCCGTATACAAGAGGCAAAGAGCGCTCACGCCGCCCTGAAGAAATTATTCAGGAGGTACGTGAACTCGCAGCACAAGGATATAAGGAAATTATGCTTTTAGGGCAAAACGTAAATGCTTACGGAAAAGATTTTGACGACATCGAATACCGCCTTGGCGATTTAATGGATGAGCTGCGCAAAATCGAAATCCCGCGTATCCGTTTTACGACGAGCCATCCGCGTGATTTTGATGACTATTTAATCGAAGTGCTAGCAAAAGGCGGCAATTTAGTCGACCATATTCATTTGCCTGTACAATCGGGTTCAAATGAGATTTTAAAAATCATGGCACGCAAATATACACGTGAGCACTTTCTGCAATTGGTCGATAAAATTAAAGCGGCGATTCCAGGTGTTACGCTGACGACCGATATTATTGTCGGCTATCCAAATGAGACAGAAGACCAATTCCAGGAAACACTTGATTTATATCGCCAAGTCGGCTTTGATATGGCATTCACGTATATTTATTCACCACGCGAAGGTACACCGGCTGCGAAAATGGTCGATAATGTAACAGAGGAAGAAAAGAAAGACCGTTTACAACGTCTCAATGCGGTTGTCGCAGAATACTCGGCAAAAGCTTTAAAAGATTTAGAAGGTCAAATTGTGGAAGTTTTAGTTGAAGGCAGCAGTAAAAGACGAGATGATGTTTTAGCTGGCTATACGCGTAAAAACCGTCTTGTAAACTTTAAAGCCGATCCAAAATACATTGGGAAGCTTGTACAAGTCAAGATTTTAGAAGCAAAATCTTACTCCTTAACGGGTGAATTTGTAGAAGAAGCAATAGAAGAGGTGGAATCCGTAAAATGACAACAAAATTGTATACAAAAGACGAAATCGTAGAAAAAGCAAAAGAAATCGCACATATGATTGCGAACACAGAAGAAGTGGAGTTTTTCAAAAAAGCGGAAGAGCAAATTAATGAAAATCAATTTGTTCGCGAAAAAATTGCTTCATTAAAAACATTGCAGAAACAAGCGGTTAATTTTCAGCATTTAGGGAAAGAAAAAGCACTGAAGATGATTGAAGGCAAAATTGCTGGCATTGAAGTGGAAATTGATGAATTGCCGGTTGTTCAACAATTTAAACAATCCCAAACAGAAGTGAATGAACTTTTGCAATTAGTTTCAAATGCCATTGCAAACAATGTAACAAATGAAGTGATCGCTTCTACAGGAGGCGATTTATTAAAAGGCGAAACGGGATCGAAAGTGCGCAACAGCAATCCAGGCTCTTGCTCGTAAATAACCAGTAGAAGAAGATATCCGAATTAGGATATCTTCTTTTTGGGAAATGGGCCTTTTACCTCTCGAAATTTAGAAGAATCTGTATATGTTTTCTGTCGATATTCCTATCGTAATTTGTTATACTATTTAGTTAGTGCGAACTATGAGGAAGGACATTGCCTATGAACGAATTTGACAATCGAAGTTTAAGTGATGAAGAAATGTATTTTTGGTTATGTCAGATGGCGCGACAGCTCGACTCGGCAGTTGCCATCATAAACCCGAAAAAAGGGTATATAATTGATTATGTAAACCATATCTTTATGCGCATGACAGAATTCAGCGAAAACGACATGATAGGGTCAACGCTTTCGTTACTCCATGGACCTAATACTGATATGTTGAATGAGGATGCGATTCAGGAAAGTATTGAAAATGGGCTGACGTTTAAAACGTCCTCCTTCCACTATCGAAAAGACGGTTCCGCTTTTTGGAATGAAGTAAGCAATTTACCGATGCGCAACCAGCAAGGCGAATTACAGTATAGTGTAATCGTTATGAGGGACGTCACTGATTCCATGAATGTGGAATCCTTGATTGAGCTGGAACGCGATGTTTATTTTAGTTTGGAAAATGGAGATGCTTTCGAGAATGTTTTGCGGAATATATGCAATACTGTGGAAACGACTTTCGGCAAAAAATGTCATTGTTCGATTGTTCTTGTAGATGATAATGACCGCATGATCAATATTTATGGCGAAATGTGGAAAGATTTAAAAAAGCTCGATGAAAACGTGCTGTTAATGGGCATAGGCGCTGAACATAAAAATAGCGTCAAAAAACCGCTCATTATTAAAGATTTAGTGAAATCCGAATATAGTGAAGCATACCGCATGCTAATTGAGAAGCATCATTTAGTTTCATTATGGAGTCAGCCGATTTTAAATACGGAAGGAAAAATAATCGGTTTATTCACGATGTATTTTGAGCAGCAGGCAGAGCCGCAAGCCACTGATTTTAAATTCTTGAATCGTATTGCGCCGATCGTCACACTCGCAGTAAAATATTTTGACCAGAAGAATGCGATACGCCGTCTTGCATATCAAGATGTAGCATCCGGCTTGAATAATTTTGAGCGATTTAAAATTATTTTAAACGGATTGATTACAGATGGATGCGATGGCCATTTATATATTATTGAACCTGGGGAATACCAAAACATCATTGATTTATACGGCCGCCGGGGCGGAGATGAAGTTTTGCGGCAGCTGGCGAACAGAATCCAAAGCTTATCGACATTCGAGGATTCGATTATTGCGCGATATACTCATTCATCCATTATTGCGGCAACACGTTTATCGCTTCGGGAAATGAATATTCCCCAAAATGAAGTGGATGAAATTTTATCGGAGCCATATCATATCGATGGCAAAGAGGTGCTGCTGACATTAAAAATCGGGACATCCAGTTTCAGCTCCGAAATCACATTTACAGAAGCGGTTCGCCAAGCGGATACAGCATTGTCGAGCGCGCTGAAGGCGACAGGCACAGTCATTAAAAAATTCGAGCAAAGTTTAATTGAATCTATCGAGCAAGAGATGAATGTATTGGCCTATTTTTCGAGAGGCTTAAAAAACAGCGAGTTTTTCCCGATGCTCCAGCCTAAAGTCAATCTCAAAACAGGGCAAATTGAAAGCTTTGAAGCATTGGCGCGCTGGGTTTCGGCGGATATCGGTTTTGTATCACCGGCATTGTTTATCCCGGTCGCGGAAAATACAGGCAATATTTATAAAGTTGACCGCGAAATTTTCAAAAAAGTATTGCAGTGGCAAAAGGAACGTCAACAGGCTGGCTTAAAGCTGTATCAAGTATCAGTCAATATTTCGCCAAGCCATTTTTACAGTGCCGCGTTTGTGGAAAACTCGGTTACATTAATTGAAATGTATGGTGTCGATCCGAAATACATCAAATTTGAAATAACGGAAAGTGTTGAATTGGACAATGTGCTGCGGGCGAAAAAAATTATCAATGAGCTGCAGCGTTTTGGAATTGCAACTTCCATCGACGATTTTGGCGTAGGCTACTCTTCGTTAAGCTATTTACAGGAATTGCCGTTTGAAGAAATTAAAATCGATAAAAGCTTTGTCGATAATTTATCAGATCCGCGGATGAATGCCGTTATCAAAACGATTATTCAGCTTTCAAACAACTTGAACATGATATCGGTTGCCGAAGGGATCGAGACAGAGGAGCAGCATCTGGAATTGAAACGGCTAGGCTGCCAAATCGGGCAAGGGTATTACTATTACAAGCCAATGCCGATTGAACAAATTAATGTGCTGCTGGATAATCATTTGTCCATGAAATAGGGAAAAGCGCTACTACAATTACCCTTTGTAGTAGTTTTTTCTTTTCTATAAACTCATTTCACCCTTTAGGCAACTGTCGCATACAATAAGTCGAGTAGTTGAAGAAAGGAGAGATGTTCGGTGAAGCGTTTACGTCAAATTGTGACGAAAGCAGTTATTGCGAAAGGGAAAAAGCGAACCGAATGTGTAGAAACGCTCTGTCCACCGAATGCGCCAACAAGCATTTTAGGTTGTTGGGTAATTAATCATCAATACCAGGCAAAACGAAACGGCAAATTTGTTGAGGTGGCAGGGAAATTCGATGTGAATGTTTGGTACGCATATAACAATCATTCAAAAACGGCGGTTCATACAGAAACAATTGCCTATAAGGACCGTATAAAGCTGTCGTTCCGCGATGGGAATGAAATTGATTCAAATGATGTAAAGGTTCGTGTATTGCAGCAGCCGAATTGTATTGAAGCGGTGATCACGAAGCAAGGCGATAAATTCCAAGTGACAATCGAGCGGGAATTTTTAGTGGAGATTATCGGGGAGACGACGGTTGTCATTAATGTCCACCCAATGGATTATGAAGAGGAATGGTCCTATGATGAAAGCTCGCATCAGCCATCAAGCACATCTTCATCATCCAGTTCGTCCAGTGAAGACTATGAATCTTCTTCATACTCGTAAAAGCATGCATTGTTGAAATCCAGTTTTTTGCGTCATGACTAATAGTATCTGTCATTACATTGTGCATAGGGATTGTTTGAAAAATTCTTTCAGGCAATTCCTTTTTTCATTGTGTTTGTGAGGAAAATTGCGAGGCAAATGGTATAATACTTGTACAAGTTTTAGCAAGTGAGGGAAATCAATAATGACTACATATACACCGATGATGCAGCAATATATGCTCGTGAAACAAGATTACAAAGACGCTTTTTTATTTTATCGCCTAGGCGACTTTTATGAATTATTTTTCGATGATGCGATAAAAGCGTCCCAGCTGTTGGAAATCACGTTGACAGCGCGCGCAGGCAATACCGATAATCCGATCCCGATGTGCGGGGTTCCACATCATTCAGCACAGGGCTATATCGAAACACTTGTCGCAAAAGGCTATAAAGTGGCAGTTTGCGAACAGACTGAAGATCCGAAACATGCAAAAGGTGTAGTGAAACGTGAAGTCGTGCAAGTAATTACACCAGGGACAATTACTGAAGGAAAAGCGCTTGACGGCAAGTCAAACCATTTCATCGCAGCCGCAGAAAGCATTGCCCAAAACGAAATCGCTTTTGCCTATTTAGATGTATCGACAGGGGAAGCGAATTGTTCGATTATCGAGGGAAACGCCAAACAATTAATCCAGCAAGTACAAGCATACGCGATTAAAGAAGTAATTGTAACGGAGCAATTGCAGCTGCTTGTGGCGGATTATGCGGAGGCGGGCGGGATTGTTTTATCTTTGGAAAATGAAGAGATGGACGCGACAAAGGCAACTCAGTATGTCAGCCATGTGCCCGCGGGTTTGCAAGGTGTGGCAAAGCGTCTATTACAATATGTTGAACGAACACAAATGCGTTCTTTGTCACATATTCAGCCATTCCGCTATACAGAGGAGAATAATTATTTGCGGATCGATACAAATTCAAAGCGTAATTTAGAGTTGATTCAATCGATTCGCGGCGGGGATTCGAAAGGGACGCTATTATGGTTATTGGATGAAACCGTTACAGCAATGGGCGGACGAAAGCTGAAGCAATGGATGCATCAGCCGCTCGCCAATAAAAAGGCGATTGAAGCACGCCAGGAAGTTGTTGCCGAATTGCTGGAAGATTTCTTTTTGCGCGATGAATTAACGACATTATTGAAAAATGTTTATGATTTAGAGCGTCTAGCGGGGCGTGTCGCATTCGGCTCTGTCGGCGGGCGTGATTTGGCGCAGCTGCGCGAATCATTGCGTCAAGTGCCTACAATCCAAGAAAAGCTAATAAACAGCGGCCATGAAAAATGCTCGGCACTAGGGGAGAAACTGGACGTCTGTGCCGAAATTGAGCAGCTATTGGCAAAGGCGATTACAGACCACCCGCCGATTTCGATCAAAGAAGGCGATGTCATCCGCGATGAATACAATGCACAGCTTGATGAATACCGTGATGCCTCCCGCAACGGCAAAGACTGGATCGCCCAGCTTGAGCAAAAGGAACGTGAATTGACAGGCATCAAAAACCTGAAAATCGGCTATAACCGCGTTTTTGGCTACTATATCGAAATTACGAAATCGCATTTAAATAACACGGATTTAGCCCGTTTTGAACGGAAGCAAACATTGGCCAATGCCGAGCGTTTCATTACAGAAGAGCTGAAGGAAAAAGAAACGCTGATTTTAAATGCGGAAGAGCAAAGCTTGGCATTGGAATATGATCTATTTGTGGCGCTGCGTGATGAATTGAAGGGATATATTCCCCGTGTCCAAGCATTGGCCGCACAGATAAGCGAGCTTGATGTACTGATGGGCTTTGCTGCCGTGACGGACAAATACCGTTTTACAAAGCCGGTATTCCATGAAGGGCGCACATTGAAAATTATTGAAGGGCGTCACCCGGTAGTCGAAAAAATGCTTAATAAGCAAAGCTATGTACCGAATGATTGTGTATTGACAGATGAAAAAAATATGATGCTTATTACGGGCCCGAACATGTCCGGGAAAAGTACGTATATGCGCCAAGTTGCACTAATCGTCGTGCTGGCGCAAATGGGTTGTTATGTACCGGCGGATGAAGCGGTACTGCCGATTACTGATCAAATTTTCACGCGAATTGGTGCTGCCGATGATTTAGCTGCCGGGCAATCGACGTTTATGGTTGAAATGCTGGAATCACAACATGCAATTACACATGCGACGAAAAATAGTTTATTGCTTTTTGATGAAATCGGGCGAGGAACTTCCACATATGATGGTATGAGTTTGGCGCAGGCGATGATGGAATATATTCATGAGGAAATTGGCGCAAACACTTTATTTTCAACGCATTATCATGAGTTGACAGGCTTGGAAAATGAGCTTGACCGTCTGCAAAATGTTCATGTAAGTGCAACAGAGCAAGACGGGCGTGTCGTGTTCTTGCATAAAGTGAAGAAAGGTGCAGCAGATAAAAGCTACGGGGTGCACGTTGCTGAGCTTGCGGAAATGCCGGAACCGATTTTACAGCGTGCGCGTATTTTACTTCAGCAATTTGAAGGAGCAGCCGCAGAAAAACCGAAAGTGATTATTCATGAGCAATCGCCACAAACAGTTGAACGAATTCCTGAACAAATTGCGGAAGAGGAGCTGCAGCTTTCATTATTTACGATTAATGAAGAACCGGCAATTGCACCGGAACAGCAAGAAGTACTCGATACATTGGCAAAACTGAATGTGATGGGTACGACACCGATGCAGGCAATGACTTTATTATACGAACTGCAGCAAAAGCTGGCAGGCAATAAATAAGGAGGGAAGAGCAATGGGAAAAATTCAAATAATGGATGAATGGCTATCGAATAAAATCGCGGCTGGTGAAGTAGTGGAACGTCCTTCATCTGTCGTCAAGGAATTAGTCGAAAATGCCATTGATGCAGGCAGCACATCAATTGAAATTTTTCTGGAAGAAGCAGGTCTTAGCTCGATCCAAGTAATCGACAACGGAAGCGGCATGGATGAAGAAGACGCGCTTAAATCTTTTTCCCGCCATGCCACTTCGAAAATTGAAAAAGAGCAGGATTTATTCCGTATTCGTACACTTGGCTTCCGCGGCGAGGCTTTGGCATCCATTGCTTCGGTTTCTAAATTGACGCTTCGCACATCTGACGGGGATGGCGGCGTGCATTTACATCTAGAGGGCGGCCACTTGAAAGAACACAAGCCAACTTCATTGCGCCGAGGGACGGATATTACCGTTGCACAGCTTTTTTTCAATACGCCTGCACGATTGAAATACTTGAAAACGATTCAGACAGAGCTAGGGCATACAATTGATTTTATTAACCGGATTGCGCTCGGCTACCCGAAAATTGCGATTAAGCTTGTCCACAATGGCCAAACTTTGCTCCAAACAAATGGTCGCGGACAAGTACAGCAAGTTTTGGCGGCGATATACGGTGCGCATCACGCAAAAAAAATGCTGCCGTTTGAAGCGAGCAATAATGACTATAAAATACATGGTTTTGCAAGCTTGCCTGAAGTAACACGCGCATCGAAAAATTATATGTCCTTATTCGTGAATGGCAGATGGGTCAAGCATTTTGTCATTCAAAAAGCGATCATTGATGCATATCATACGTATTTGCCGATTGAACGGTTTCCTATCGTCCTTCTTTATGTGGAAGGCGATCCGCAATTAACCGATGTCAATGTGCATCCGGCAAAGCACCAAGTACGTTTAAGCAAAGAGCCAGAGCTGCTCAAGCTGATCGAGGATACGATCCGGGCAGCCATTCGTGAAGTCATTCGTATTCCGCTTGCGGAAAAAAAAGAGAAACCGATTCGTGCACAGAGCGAACAAATGAATATTTGGAATCCAATGAAAGCTTCGCAGCCTGCATTTGATGAGGATAAACTAACGACAATTGTTGAGCGTTTAACGAATGAGGCTTCGATTGTAAAAGAGCCGTATGCACCGGCACCTATTGAACTTCGACAAAATTCAGATAAGGCAGACGCTCTTTTTGAAGAGGACGAACAGCGTCAAATGCGTATGCCTCCAAGTGAAGCGCCTTACGCTGAAACGCAAACTGTCCAACATGAACAAAAGCATGATCAACAGGAGATGAAACGTCATTTTCCGCAAGTAGAAATTGTTGGGCAAATTCACGGTACGTACATTGTGGCGCAAATGGAGGACGGCTTTTATTTAATCGACCAGCATGCGGCACAGGAAAGAATCAAGTACGAATATTACCGGAATAAAGTCGGCGATGTAAATGCGAATGAACGCCAGGCACTGCTGATGCCCCTCACATTCCACTATGCTGCGGACGAGGCATTGCGTCTAAAAGAATGTATGGAAGCACTTGAAGAAGTAGGAGTCTATTTGGAGGAATTTGGGCTTTCGTCATTTGTCGTAAGAGAATATCCGACCTGGTTTCCAAAAGGGGAAGAACAGGAAATTATTGAGGAGCTAATCGAACAAGTATTAAACGCGCGGAAAACGAATATAAAGAAACTGCGTGAAGATGCGGCCATTATGATGAGCTGCAAAAAATCGATCAAAGCAAACCATTATTTAAATAAAGAGCAGATGGAAAGACTTATAGAAGATTTAAGGAATGCAGATAACCCATTTACATGCCCGCATGGACGCCCTGTTTTAATTCATTTTACGTCCTATGAAGTGGAGAAAATGTTTAAACGAGTTATGTAATTCATAAAAAGGGGGGGAGTTTATGGATCAACATTCATTTTATGCAACGATGTCGGATGGACACGATATATTTGTCCGTACATTTACACCAAAAGGAAATAAGTTAGGCCATATTCATATTTTACATGGAATGGCAGAACATAGTGCGCGCTATGAACGTTTTGCCGAAAAGCTATGTGAAGAAGGGTATTTTGTATCGGCCCATGATCATCGCGGCCATGGATTTACTGCACAAAAAAGCGGTATGCTCGGCTGTTTTGGATTGAAAAACGGTTTTGACCGCATTGTGGAAGATGTGCATGAAGTGCTTGCATATTTAAAAGATGAAACTGCGGGACGCCCTATTTTATTCGGGCATAGTATGGGTTCATTTATAGCGCGGCGATTTATACAGCAATATAGCGGAAAAATAGAGCGCTTAATTTTAAGCGGCACAGGTTCCCCGACATTGCTGCATGAAACGGGCCATATTGTCGCGCGGCAGCTAGTGAAACTGCAAGGGGCGAAAACGCGAAGCAAATTAATGGATAAGCTTAGTTTTGGGAATTTTAATCGCAATATCCCAAATGCCAAAACGAATTTTGACTGGCTTTCCACCGATGAAAAGGAAGTGCAGAAATATATTGATGACCCATTTTGCGGCTTTGTCGCGACAAATCAATTTTTTGCCGATCTAACCGGAGGAATGGCCATGTTGAAAAATGATCGCGAAAATGCCCGAATACGTCCAGATTTAAAAATATTGCTCATAAGCGGCACGGAGGATCCTGTCGGCGGTACAGAAGCAAAAGGTGTTTTGCAAGCGGGAAAACAGCTGGCTCTTGCAGGTGTGAAACAGGTGAAAGTGCATTTGTTTGAAGGGATGCGCCACGAAATTTTAAATGAGAAAAAGAAGCAACAAGTAATTGAAATAATAGTACGGTGGTTAAAGAATGAATAAAAAAATCGATGTAGTGGCCATTATCGGTCCTACCGCATCCGGAAAAACAGCGCTCAGCATTCGTCTGGCGAAAGAAATGAACGGTGAAATTATTAATGGTGATTCAATGCAAATTTACCGCCATATGGATATCGGCACTGCGAAAATCACAGAGGCAGAAATGGAGGGAATCCCGCACCATCTGCTCGATATTAAGGAGCCGACAGAGGGATTTTCGGTAGCGGAATACCAACAGCTTGTGCGCGGCAAAATTGAAGAAATTCAGGCCCGCGGAAAAATGCCGATCATCGTTGGCGGGACTGGACTTTATGTGCAATCGGTATTGTATGATTTTCAGTTTGCCAAGCGGGAAGTGGATGAACAGGCGCGTGCGCACTATTATGCAGAGCTTGAAAAACTAGGTCCCGAGCAGATGCATGCAAAATTAGCGCAAATTGATCCAGCCGCAGCGGCGGAAATTCATCCGAATAATACGAGACGTGTCATCCGCGCGCTCGAAATGGCAGAACTTGCCGGTGTATCGCGTGCTGAAGAACAGTTCAATCGTGGGAACATCCCATTATATAACCATCTGATTATCGGGTTGTATATGGACCGCGAAAAATTGTATGAACGCATAAATCTGCGTGTGGAATTAATGATGGAGGCTGGATTGCTTGAAGAGGTGCGCGCTTTATATGATGCCGGTATCCGTGATGTACAGTCCATTAAAGCGATTGGCTATAAAGAATTGTACGCATATTTTGATGGTGCAGTAACGCTTGGGGAGGCAATCGATAACATTAAACAGAATTCCCGCCGCTATGCGAAACGCCAATTAACGTACTTCCGCAACAAAATGGATATCGCTTGGATTGGAAATGATTGGAATGAAATCAAAAGTTTGTTCTAAAATATTCTGATTTTAAAAGGGATATTTTGCTCTAACAACGAATAGGTAATTATTGCATGTATTTTATGGTAAGGGAGATTGGACGATTATGAAATCAATGAATTTGCAAGATACGTTTTTGAACAATATGCGCAAAAGCAATATTTTTGTGACAGTATTTTTGTTGAATGGCTTTCAATTGAAAGGTTTAATAAAATCATATGACAATTTTACGGTGTTGTTAGAATCGGAAGGGAAGCAACAGTTAATTTATAAACATGCCATCTCTACTTTCGTCCCATCAAAAAATGTGGCGTTGGCAGATGAAGAACAGTAATTAGGCTAAACTTGTGGCGCGATTTCGGCTGTTTGATTATAATGACTAAGATGCTACAAGTATTGGAGGAATTATGATGAAAACGATGACGACAGATGAGCTGTTGAACTTACTCGATGCGAATGGAGATTTACACGTAATTGATGTACGTGAAGACTTTGAAGTAGAGCACGGAATGATACCGGGAGCTGTACATATTCCACTAGGTTCGATTCCGGAGCGTACAGATGAATTAGACACTTCAAAATCATATATCGTAGTATGCAAAGGCGGCGTTCGCAGTGCGAATGCATGTGAATATTTGGAAGCGCAAGGTTTTGATGCAACGAATTTAGAAGGCGGCATGACGGCCTATGATGGAGAATTGGAATTTAAATAATTTTCTGCATGGAAAGGGAGCGTCGGATCATCCGGCGCTCCCTAGTTTTATTCTATTTTATAAAAGGTATTTTTTTCGTCGGCAAACTCCAGCCTCTTGTGTAGGAGAAGAAGCGCAATACGGTGATTATGATGAATAATAAATATAAGAATAGATCGCCGCTGAAAATTTCAAGGCCGATTAACAAACCTGCACTTGCTGCCCAAACACCATAAATTTCATGGCGCAATACGATCGGTCTTCTGCCTGCTAGAAGATCGCGTACAATTCCACCGCCGGCACCCGTTAAAACGGCGGCTACAATAACGGCCCCGATCGGCAAATCCTGGTGTACGGCATGCATTGCCCCTTGAATGGCAAATGCGGACAATCCAATCGCATCGGTCACGTACCCCCAGCGGTTCCAATGCTTAATAAGGTGATGAGGCATCAAAAAGAAAACCGTAATCGCAAACAACGCAATTTGAAACATCATTTCTTGGCTCCATAATGTCGACACAGGTAGGCCGATTAATATATTCCGGATAGCCCCGCCTCCAAAAGCAGTGACAATCCCTAATATGTACACACCGAATAAATCGTATTCTTCCTCCATTGCGACAATTGCCCCCGAAATCGCAAAGGCAACGGTCCCAATGACGCTAAATACTTCCCAAGCCATAAGCAAATCCCCTTTAAAATATTATCGACCATGAGGATAGCAGTTTTTCAAACATTCGTCAAAACCGGATTTTTTAATGTATAATAGATACAGTTTGAACAGAATGGAGTAGTAATAATGGCATTTCAATCAGTATTAACAACTGAAACTTTAACGCTCGCAGCCGAAGTGGAAGAGAAAGTGCGCCTCGTTCACCAGCAAGTCGACGAACGCGCATTTTTTAACCAACAAAAAGTACTGGCGGCGTTTCGAAATAATCAAGTAAGCGACTTCCATCTACATCCTTCTACAGGATATGGGTATGATGATGAAGGGCGCGACAATCTGGAGCGTGTTTACGCGGAAGTTTTCGGGGCGGAAGCGGCTATTGTACGCCCGCAGATCATTTCGGGTACACATGCGATTACATTAAGTTTGTTCGGTGTTTTGCGTCCCGGAGATGAGCTTGTTTACATTACAGGAAAACCGTATGACACCCTTCAATCAATTGTTGATGGGGGCGAAAAAGATACAGGCTCATTAAAAGATTATCAAATTGGCTATGCACATGTCGATTTGATCGAAAATAAGAAAATCGACTGGGACGGTGTAAAAAAAGCGGTCAATGAAAAGACGAAAATGATTGCGATCCAGCGCTCAAAAGGCTATGCGACACGTCCTTCTTTTACAATTGAACAAATTTCGGAGATGGTTGTGAGAATTCGGGAAATTGCTCCATATGCGGTTATTTTTGTGGACAACTGCTACGGTGAATTTGTCGAGCTGCTCGAACCTACAGAAGTCGGTGTTGATTTAATGGCAGGTTCATTAATTAAAAACCCGGGTGGCGGCTTTGCGAAAATCGGGGGCTATATTGCAGGGCGCGCTGATTTAGTGGAAAAGTGCGCATACCGTATGACTTCGCCTGGTATCGGTGCAGAAGCAGGAGCAACGTTGAATGCATTGGCTGATTTTTACCAAGGCTTTTTCATGGCACCGCATATTGTTGCCCAAAGCTTGAAAGGAGCAATTTTCACATCGGCTATGCTAGAAGAAATCGGCATGTCGACAGCTCCTCATTATAAAGATGTGCGAACAGATTTAATTCAGTCAGTTTCATTCCGTACAGCGGAGCAAATGATCGCGTTTTGCCGCGAAATTCAAGCGGCCTCGCCCATCAATGCGCACTTCGCCCCAGAGCCTGCATATATGCCGGGATATGAAGATGACGTTATTATGGCGGCAGGGACATTTGTCCAAGGGTCAAGCATCGAGCTAACGGCTGATGGCCCTATTCGACCGCCGTTTACAGCTTTCGTCCAAGGTGGCTTAACTTATGAGCATGTGAAGTACGCCATTTGTTCAGCGGTGCAAAAATTGAAATAATAATTCGAGAATCGTCCATTTATTGGGCGATTTTTTTCTGCATTTGGAATGGAAAACGCTAAGTTATACTAAGGGTGTCAGTTTTTCTTACATGTAATTGACAAGGAACATAACAGACCGTAATATAACTATAAGGGAGGTGAATTAAATGAGTAGTGAAATTCGACGTTCAATGCCGCTATTATCGATAAGCATCGTCATGCAGCTAACGGACCTGACAGCAAGGCAAATCCGTTATTATGAAGAGCATGATTTAATTCAGCCACACCGTACAGAAGGAAATCAACGCATGTTTTCACTGAATGATGTCGATACATTATTGGAAATTAAAGATATGCTGGAACAAGGAATCAATATGGCAGGCATCAAAAAAGTGTTTGCAATGAAAAACGATCCGACTGTTCAGCAAGCAAACAAAGAAATATCCGATTCGGAATTGCGTAAAATTTTACGCGAAGAAATGCGCCAAGCTCAGCGCATGCAAAGAACATCTATCCGACAAGGGGACTTATCGCGCTTTTATCAATAGCGTGCAATCTATATTTGAACGATAATCATCGGTCCAAACAATTTTAGGAGTGTGGAATTTAGTGGGTAAATACACAAAAGAAGATATTAAACATCTTGTACAGGAAGAACAGGTAAAATTCATTCGTCTACAGTTTACTGATATTTTAGGAACAATCAAAAACGTTGAAATTCCAGTAAGCCAATTAGACAAAGCATTAGACAACAAAATGATGTTTGATGGCTCTTCAATCGAAGGCTTCGTACGCATCGAAGAATCAGATATGTATTTATACCCTGATTATGACTCGTTTATGGTTTTCCCGTGGACTGCCGAGAAGGGGAAAGTAGCCCGTTTTATTTGCGATATATATAATCCGAACGGTACACCTTTTGCAGGAGATCCCCGCAATAACTTAAAACGCGTGTTAAAAGAAATGGAAGAGCTAGGATTTACGGATTTCAACTTAGGACCAGAGCCTGAATTCTTCTTATTTAAATTGGATGCTAAAGGCGAACCAAGTTTGGAAGTGAACGACCATGGAGGCTACTTCGACTTGGCCCCTACAGATTTAGGGGAAAACTGCCGTCGTGATATCGTTTTAGAACTTGAAGAAATGGGCTTTGAAATCGAAGCTTCCCACCATGAGGTAGCACCCGGACAGCATGAAATCGATTTTAAATATGCAGATGCGATCACAGCTTGCGACAACATCCAAACATTTAAATTGGTCGTGAAAACGATCGCTCGTAAACATGGCCTGCACGCAACATTTATGCCTAAGCCATTATTCGGGGAAGCAGGTTCAGGAATGCACTTCAATGTTTCCTTATTTAAAGGGAAAGAAAATGCATTTTACGATGAATCAACAGAATTGGGCCTTTCTGAAACAGCGATGCAATTTATGGCTGGTGTATTGACACATGTACAAGGCTTCACAGCAATTACCAACCCGACTGTCAACTCTTATAAACGTTTAGTGCCGGGTTATGAAGCGCCATGCTATGTTGCATGGTCAGCACAAAACCGTTCACCGCTTATTCGCATCCCGTCTTCCCGCGGTGTATCAACACGTGTGGAAGTACGTTCAGTGGATCCGTCCGCGAATCCGTACTTAGCAATGGCTGTAATTTTAGAAGCGGGTCTCGAAGGTATCCGCAAACAATTGACACCACCGCCAGCAATTAACCGTAATATTTATGTGATGAGCGAAGAAGAGCGTAAAGCAAATGGCATCGACAACTTGCCTGCAGCTTTGGACGACGCACTTGCATTGCTTGCAAAGGATGACGTTGTTCAAAAAGCATTAGGCAGCCACATTTACGCAAACTTTAAAGAAGCGAAAGAAATCGAGTTCGAAATGTACCGTTCAACTGTCCACCAGTGGGAACGCGACCAATATATGAAAATGTACTAAGATGAAAGCGTTGGGGCTGTAGGCTCCAACGCTTTTGATGGTTTTATTGTCCGCAAGCTGATTTTCCCTTGCCCACATGGCTATTTTCTTTAAATGGATTTGATCTTTTTTAACACCATTCAATTGTATTTTGTCTCTATTTTTGCATTCTAACTACCGGAATATAGATATCGCAAATCTTTCCTTCATCAGGCATGCTGCGGTCATCGTAAAGTTCAAAGTCATTACAATTTGGTGCGTACTCATAACCAGACTTAGGGAACCATTCATTAAAAATGTAATTCCACGTGCCTTGAATAGCAGCAGCAAAGTTTGCTCCATCACTTGGTGGGGATGAAAATACTGCATAGGTTGCGGGAGGTACTTCGCAAACATGATATTCTCCAGAAATTTCTGCATCGTCTTTCCGTTCAACGCCGATAACATACTCGAATTCTCCGGTCGTCATGTCTTCCTGGAAGCACACACCATATTCATCGTGCTTTTTGATGAATTTTTCTGCGTGTAGTTTTTCCATCATTCCATTACTCATGTAATCATTCCAGAAAGCAGGGATTGCTTTTGAGTTTTCTCCAGCAACTGAAGTTGTTTTGATTGCAAAACCAGCAAGCTTTATAGCAGGAAGTGTAACAAATTTAGGCTCCATAATAATTCCTCCAATCAAGTATTTGTACGCGCCGGGGAGACTTGGCGGGAACGGACGATTACTATGTGCATGCAAGCGATAGGTTCCTGGTGAACAACCGAAATAACGCCGAAAAGCTTTACTAAAACCAGAATGAGTCCCAAACCCATAATCCATTGAGATATCAAGAATTCGCTTGCCAGAAGAAAGTTCATAAGCAGCGAAAGCAAGGCGGCGATTCCGTACATAGGCCATCACCGAATAGCCAGTACCCCATTGGAATAATCGGCAGAAGTGCCAAGTTGAATATCCCGCTTGTGCAGCTAAAACTTCCGGGCTGATATTATCTGTGATATGTTCGTCAATAAATTCTAGAATTCCTTGCAGAGTTTCCGTTGTGTCCATTAAAGTTCCTCCAAATAAAGGGCATTTCGTACAGTAAAACCAGTATATCAAAATACTGGAGAAATACTGTTCCAAAATTGCGGTATTTGGAAGTAATTGTAGATTATAAGAGAAATTATTTGAGCTTAAACTAAGGAATAAGAGGAATGCCATATATAAAGAGGAGCTAATTGGAAGTGTGAAAAAACGATAATACGGGAAGCAAAAAACCGGCAAATAAGATTGCCGGTTTTGAAAAATAATTAGCTTATTTGCCATTATTGTTTTTGTAGCGATCTTTGGCAAATATGCCGGAAGCTTGCTGCTTTTTAGTTTCAGCCTGCTGGTTTTGCTGTCGGACTTGATTAATGTCCGTTTCCATTCCGAATTCAGCGTTCATGGCACTGGAATTTTTCTGGTAGCCATTGTTGGCAAATAAACCGGAAGCTTGCTGCTTTTTAGCTTCAGCCTGCTGGTTTTGCTGCCGGACTTGATTAACGTCCGTTTCCATTCCGAATTCAGCGTTCATGGCACTGGAATTTTTCTGGTAGCCATTGTTGGCAAATAAACCGGAAG
>NZ_JBQCJW010000003.1:0-14350 GCF_051967575.1 Solibacillus silvestris | reverse complement strand
CTTGCTGCTTTTTAGCTTCAGCCTGCTGGTTTTGCTGTCGGACTTGGTTAACGTTTGTCTCCAAACCAAATTCGGCGTTCATTGCATTCGGTTTTTTCTGAAAACCGTTATTTGCGAATAAACCGGAAGCTAGTTGTTTTTTAGCTTCTGCCTTTTGGTTTTGTTTGATGACTTGGTTAACATCCGTCTCCATTCCGAATTCGGCGTTCTTTTTATTATTGAATTTTTTGTTGTTTGTCATCAATATCACCTCCTGAATTTATTCTGTTCAGAGGCTGTTTTATTATTCGATGGAATATTTTTTCTTACAATGCGTTTTCCTGTTAGACCATCAATTGCCAAAAATTTCATTAAAGGATAATAGGATTTTACTGAACGGATTTAAAAGTTTTTAGTATGGTGTGTTTCTTACTCCATATTATAAAGCCAATATAAGAAAACACTAAAATGCTCGCGTGTGACAGGCTTATTTGGCGCGAAATAGCCGTTTGAACCTGTCGTTATGCCATTGGACGCTAAAATCCGAATATATTCATTTGATGACGCATCCTTAAAAGCAGCCGCATTATCCCTCATTTTCAACTGGTAGGCATTCACTAAAATTTTGGCTAACTGAGCGCGTGTTAACGGGCTCGCTAAATTCATCTCCGTATCAGAACCGTCAATAATTCCCGCCTCATAAAAAGGTTTTATAAGGTCATATGCCGAACTGTTGGCTTTCACATCTTTAAAGTCCTTCATTTTGCGCATTGGCGGCAATGATAAATTTTGGTCGCGGCTAAGCATTGTCAGTACTTGCCTGCGTGTAATATTATTTTTAGGCTGGAATATACCATCCGCATGGCCCATAATCATACCTGATTTTGATAAAGCTGTAATTTCATGAATATACATATTTTTCGTTGTTACATCGGAAAATAGAAGCTCGTATATTGCTATGTCGTAATCTACACGATTGAACTGTTCCCTCGAGCCGTAATCCGCTACTGAAACCGTATAGCTGCCAGGCGGTAATTGTTCCGTTAAATGTTTTCGGTCGAAAGAAAGGCTTTTTGCATGTGCCAAGTAATCCAAGTTTTTAACAGCGCGATCCCCTTTAAATAGATTGAACGATAAATCGCCAGAATGATTTTCCAGCCCGTTCAATACGATACCAATATTTGTCTGCTTGTTAATTGAAAATGAATAGTTGTCATCATTTGAAACAAAACCTTTATATTTCGTATTAAAAGGGAATACCTGCTTTTATATAATTTCACAAAGTTATTTAATTTTTTCTTAACACATCATAACATATAAATACTATCCAGTAACATGAAGGCCGGAAAATGTGTATAGTATTATTCGGCATTATTTAGAGATTGCCTTTTGGATAGCCGGTTATGCAGCGATGGTGTGAAAATAAAGGGATTTCCGTCAATTTTCTTGAATTATTAAACATGGCTTATTTATGGAGGTACTTACATGGGTTCAAGAATTATGCATGCTATCATTGCCTGTAAAGTAGCGGATGCATTAATGATTCAAGATCAGGCAACCTTTCTAGTAGGAGGCATTGCAGCAGATGCAGCGATAACGAACAAAGAAACCTCGCATTTTTATACAGGGGAACTGCGGCATTTCACTAGAAAAATAGATTATGAGGCATTTGTTGAAAAGTATGGAAGTAAAGCGCCGGAAAGCTATATAGCTGGCTATTACACGCATTTAATCGCAGATGATTTGTGGCTGCAAGGCTTTTATGTGCCGTGGCTGAAAAATCGTATTGAATTAAACCCGGCAGTATTACAGGCATATCATGAAGATTTTAAATTATTGAATGCAAAATTAATCGAATATTACCGCTTGAATGAACGACTTGCAACATTGCTGAAAATTCCTTTTGAAGCAGGAAATTTACAGGAAGTGCCGGCTGAAGAGATTTCTGCATTTATCCCTTATGTTTTAGCTGATTTGAAATATGATTCGGCAGCATTGCACACATCGCTTACTATATTTACGTTGGAGCAAATCATTGGCTATATCGAAACTTCAGTTGAAAAGAGCGTTTTTTTACTGAAAATGAAGCAGAAAAAGCTTGATGAGAAGGAGCATGAACGATGAAAATTTGGGATTTGGCGAAACCGTTTGTCGAGAGTTACGAGCCGACAATACATTACTTAAATGATTATTTTCAAAAATACAGCGTGCATTACGAATACTATTTTGCCAACCACTGCAAAAATAAAGAGGGGAAAATCGTTCGTGCAATTGATCGGCATCCGCAACATATCGGGCGCATAACAGAATCAGCAGAAAAATTGCCTGAAATTATTATGGAGATCAAAAGCTTTTATGAAAAAAGCTATCATATAGAGTTTACACAAGATGTGCATTTACTTGTCGGATTATATGGCTCAAATGCTTATACATACCGGCAATACAATCCTGAAATTGCCTTCTGTCTTGAGAAATTATCTCCCAAAACGGAGCATTTGCAAACAATTGCAGCACATGAATTCGGGCATGCAGCACACCATCTGATTTCGATGAATGAAGCAATCCAGTGGTCGAATGTTGACTGGACAAGCCCTTATACATGGCTGCTGCAAGAAGGGGTTGCTACATATTTAAGTACAAAAGCCGTTCAAACGAGGGAGGATGTTTATTTTGCGTTTGAGGAACATATGGATTGGCTAAACTTTTGTAAGCATAATGAAGTTGAAATTATACAGAAGTTTATTCATGATATAGAAAGTGAAGGCAGCTCATATGTATTTAAGGAATGGTTTTCGATCAATGGCGGACAATCATTTGGTCATACGCGCCTTGCCTATTATATAGCGTATCGTGCCGTCAAACAGCTCATTGATGAAAATGGGGAAATTCCAGCGTTTATGCTATGGAATGAACGTGGATTTCACACTAAGATGAGAAATGAGCTGAATACGCTCATTCATCAATACTAAAGGAGGATTTTATGGATTTCGAAACGATGATGCAAGAATTTGAAGCACTTGGAAAAGAGCGCACGAAAAAGATTTATATGTCAAACGGTGCAAAGGAGCCGGTATTTGGTGTGACGATTGGCTCGATGAAACCGTTCGCGAAGCAAATTAAAATCAATCATGGGCTGGCAGAACAGCTTTATGCGACAGGCAACTATGATGCAATGTATTTTGCTGGAATTATTGCGGATCCGACAGCTATGACAGAGGCAGATTATGATCGCTGGCTTGAACAAGCGTATTTTTATATGATTTCAGATTATGTTGTCGCGGTGACATTGGCGGAATCGGATATTGCACAACAAGTGAGCGATAAGTGGATAGCAAGCGGCGAAGAGCTGAAAATGTCCGCGGGGTGGCATTGTTATTGCTGGCTGCTCGGCAATCGTAAAGATGAGGAATTTTCAAAAGAGAAATTACTGGGCATGCTTGAACAGGTGAAGCAAAATATCCATCATGCACCACCGCGTACACAAGTTGCTATGAATAACTTTGTCATGACAGTCGGTGTTTCCTATAAGCCATTACATGATGAGGCATTAAAAATTGCAGACGAAATCGGAGCCATTGAAACGAAACGAGAGGGGAAAAAACCAGGCATTTTACATGCATATGCAGAAATCGAAAAACAAATCGATAAAGGGCGTATCGGCTTTAAACGCAAATATGTCCGTTGTTAATTGTAAAGGGCTTTACCTTGTTTTATTAGCATACTATTGTATAAACTGGATTTAGGGAATTTCAAGGAGGCTTTTAACATGAAAAAAAGTATTGCCATTGATATGGATCAAGTACTGGCTGATTTTTATTCGAAGTTGCGAGTTACTTATAATGATAGTTTCGGTACGGATTTTACGGATGAAGAATTTTTATTGACAACACAGCGTGATTTGCCTCGCGAAGATGCGAAAAAACTGTTTGCCATGTTAAATGAGCCGGATTATTTCCGCGATTTAAAAGTGCTTGATGAGGACGCAATTGAAGTTATTCAAGAGCTTCAAGAGCATTATGAAGTGTTTATTGCGACAGCAGCGATGGATGTACCCGGGTCATTTACTGCAAAATATGATTGGCTAATGGAGCATCTGCCATTTATAAAAACACAAAATATTGTTTTTTGCGGGAATAAGGCGGTTATACATACCGATTATTTAATCGATGACAGTCCAAGGCAACTAGCTGCATTTAAAGGGACGGGGCTATTATATTCAATGCCGTACAACAGTGCGGAGGAAGGATATATACGTGTCCAAAACTGGCAGGATATCAAACAATACTTCATTAAACAATTGGAAACCGTATAACAGCGTAAGGATTGCACTTGAGCAATCCTTTTTTTACGGATAATTTCGCTGGTCATTTACCGAGGTGCAATAGTATAATTTGAATTATTTGAATTATCTATAAAAGATAAGGGGCAGGTAAAATGAAACCAATCATTGGGTTGACGATGTACGACTTTGATAAAAAACTGGATATTAATAATGCCTATTTAACGTCAATTGAACAGGCAGGGGGTATCCCGGTATGCATACCGAATGCGACAAAAGAAAATGCGGAAGCTTTATTAAACATTATAGACGGGCTTGTATTAATTGGCGGTGCCGATATTGATCCACTATTATTTGGGGAAGAGCCGCATCGCCATATAGGAAGTGTTGTCCGAAAGCGCGATGATAGCGATATTTTGCTAATGAACGAGGCATACAATAGACAAATGCCCATTTTAGGTATTTGCCGAGGCCAGCAAATTATGAATGTTGCGCTTGGCGGAACGATTATACAGGATATTCCGTCACAGATGGAAAATGCTTTATTACATAAGCAATCTTCCAAGCGAGCAGAATTGGCCCACACTGTTGAAGTGGCAACACCAAAATTTAAAACTATTTTTGGGGAAGATTCGTTTCGCGTGAACACATTTCACCACCAATCTGTTGGACAGTTGGGGAAAGGGTTGGTTGTATCGGCAATTGCGAAAGATGGCATTATTGAAGGGATTGAGCATGAATCGCACCCGTACTGTGTTGCAGTGCAGTGGCATCCAGAGGAATTGGCCCCTCATGGAAATATTCATGCACAACGTTTATTTGAAAGCTTTATAAATGCGTGCAAAAAGTAAGGAACGGAATGGCTCAGTCGATAGCGGCTGAGTTTTTTGGCAATATAAAAAAACTTGCCGATTCAACTAGAATGGCAAGCTTACAATTAATGAATATTTCGATAGAGACCTACAACTTTGCCTAAAATGGATACTTTATTGACGATAATTGGCTCCATTGAACTGTTTTCCGGCTGTAAACGAAAATATGTCTTTTCTTTGTAGAAGCGTTTTACCGTCGCTTCATCTTCCTCCGTCATTGCAACGACTATTTCGCCATTGCTTGCTGTAGAAGTTTTCTTCACGATGACATAATCCCCATTTAGAATGCCTGCTTCAATCATCGATTCTCCCATAATTTCAAGCATGAATAAATCTTCTTCCGGAGAGCCATATGCATCTGGCAACGGGAAATATTCCTGGATGTCTTCAATTGCCGAAATAGGTAGACCGGCTGTTACTTTGCCGATTAATGGCACATGGATAACCCCTTGTTTAGCGATTGACATATCTTCCTGATCTAATATTTCAATGGCGCGCGGCTTCGTAGGGTCGCGACGAATAAGCCCTTTACTTTCTAAACGAGCAAGATGCCCATGGACCGTTGAACTAGAAGCTAAACCTACCGCCTCTCCAATTTCACGAACTGATGGCGGATAGCCTTTTGTACGAACTTCCTCTTTTATAAAAGTTAGAATGGCTTGTTGTCGCTTTGAAATTTTCTGTGTCAACTTACTCACCTCTTTATCATGCTATTTTTCTTAATGTAAGTATAGCAGTATGCGAACATGAAAGCAAACATAAGTTCGAAAAAGCAGTTGACAAAAACATACGTTCGTAATATTATGGGAACAAATATTCCGAACATACATTCTAAAAAAGGGGTTTTCTTATGAAGAAGTTGAGATTAAACAGCTTTACATCAATGCTGCTTGCATTTTCCATTTTATTATTTGCCATTATCATCGTTAAAGACGATAAAATTGAATTATACGAACACGTAACAATTGAGCATGGCGATACTTTATGGTCGTTAGCGGAACAATATCGTGGTAAAATGGCAAAGCATGATTGGATAAGTGAAGTTAAGAAGGAAAATGGCTTGCTGGATGAAAAGGTTGTTTTCGGTCAAGTATTGGTCGTACCTGTGGAAAAAGACGCACAATACATCGTCAAACTGAACGAATCATCAGACATGCAATCATCGGTTAAAGTAGTGAGAGAAAATAATGACAGAAACTAAAGCAGTTATTTATTGTCGTGTCAGCACTGAAAAGGACACGCAAGAAACATCATTAATACGTCAGCAAGAGGAGCTGACAAACTATGCTAAAACATTCGGCTATAAAGATGCTCAAATCTTCTCGGATCAGCATAGCGGCTATGACGTAGACCGTGCCGGTTTGCTCGATATGCTCGATTATATGAAAGAGTTTGGCATTAAAGCATTATTTGTGCAGGATGAAACGCGTTTAGGACGCGGGAATGCACGAATGGCGGTGCTCCACTTACTACAAAAGTACGAAGCGACTGTGTACACATTAAATGATGCAGGACCTGTTGTTTTAAATGAAATGGATACGATGCTCCTCGAAATTTTGGCCATTGTTGAAGAATATCAGCGACGTATGCATAACGCAAAAATCCGCCGGGGAATGCGCCGTGCTGTCGAAAATGGGTATAAGCCACAAAATAACTTGAAAAATCGAGGCAATATAGAAGGACGCGAAAGAAAAGAAGTGCCTGTTGAAGAAATTGTCCAGCTTCGCCAAAAAGGGCTGACTTTTGCCGAAATTGCGACTACAATCTCCGGGTTTGGCACTCCAATCAGCAAAGCAACTGTACATAGAAGATATATTGAATATATGGAGCGACTTGAAGAGTAAACACTTGCCCTTCAAGTCTTTTTTTTATACCTTTGTATTATTGGTACGAAGAAAGGTGAGATCGATATGTTATCAAAAGAAAAATTAGCTCGCATTAATGAGCTTTCTAAATTAGCTAAAGAAGGAAAATTGACAGAAGAACAAGCGAAGGAACGTACAGCACTAAGAAAGGAATATTTAGACACATTCCGTTCGACAATGCGCGATACGATAGAGCATGTGAAAGTTGTGGATGAAGAAGGAAACGATGTAACACCTGAAAAACTGAAACAAATTAAAGCGCAAAAAAACTTTTTAAACTAAAATTTTTAATGATATGACACATTTATTATTAAGTATGACACAATTTAATGAACGTTTTGAGAAATGATTGTTTTCTTGCGGGAATTTGTCTAAACTAAAGAATGTATAAATATCGTACGAGGAAAGGATGTCACATAATGACACAACAGATGGATCAGTTAGCAATTAACGCAATCCGTACATTATCAATCGACGCAATTGAAAAAGCAAATTCCGGCCACCCAGGTTTACCGATGGGTGCCGCACCAATGGCATATACGTTGTGGACGAAGCAATTACGCCATAACCCGCAAAACCCAAATTGGTATAATCGCGACCGTTTTGTATTATCAGCTGGACATGGTTCCATGCTTTTATATAGCTTATTGCATTTAGGAGGCTACGGTTTAGAGATGGAAGAGATCAAAAACTTCCGTCAATGGAATTCAAAAACTCCGGGACATCCTGAATACGGCCATACAGTAGGTGTAGAAGCAACAACAGGTCCATTAGGGCAAGGTATTGCGATGTCTGTAGGGATGGCTATGGCTGAACGTCACTTGGCTGCAACATATAACAAGCCGGGTAAAGATATTGTGGACCACTATACATTCGCACTATGTGGTGACGGTGATTTAATGGAAGGTGTTGCTGCTGAAGCGATTTCACTTGCAGGTCACTTGAAATTGGATAAGCTGATTGTGTTATACGATTCGAATGACATTTCACTTGATGGCGATCTGGAAAAATCCTTCTCGGAAAACATTCAAAAACGTTTTGAATCTTACGGCTGGAACTATTTAAAAGTTGCGGACGGTACAGATATTGTGGAAATTAATTCAGCAATCGAAAAAGCGAAACAAAATACTGGCGGTCCAACAGTGATTGAAGTGAAGACTGTCATCGGATTCGGTTCTCCAAACAAATCAGGAAAAGCAGATTGCCATGGTGCACCGCTTGGATTTGATGAAGTTGCTTTAACGAAAGCTGCATACGCATGGGAACATGAGCCGTTCTTCGTCCCAACTGAAGTGTATGATACATTTAAAGCTGCAAGCGAAGTACAGGGCGTCCAGGCAGAAGCAGCATGGAATGAATTATTCGAAAGCTATAAAAACGAATACCCTGAGCTGGCTGCACAATTTGTGAATGCAATGGAAAACAAATTACCGGAGAACTATGCTTCTGAATTACCTGTATATGAAGCAGGTACTGCAGTAGCTACTCGTTCATCATCTGGTGATGCAATCAATGCAATTGCCAAAACAATGCCATCATTCTTCGGCGGTTCTGCTGACTTGGCAGGATCAAACAAAACGACAATTAAAGGCGCCGGCGATTTCTTTGCCGAAACTCCGGAAGGCCGTAATATTTGGTTTGGTGTTCGTGAATTTGCAATGGGCGCTGCGCTGAACGGTATGGCATTACATGGCGGTTTAAATGTATTTGGCGGTACTTTCTTTGTGTTCTCTGACTATGTACGTCCGGCAATTCGTTTATCTGCATTAATGGGCTTGCCTGTAACATATGTGTTTACACATGACTCCATTGCGGTAGGCGAAGATGGTCCTACACATGAGCCGATCGAGCATTTAGCATCGTTGCGTGCAATGCCGAATCTTTCAGTGATCCGTCCTGCTGATGCGAATGAATCTGTTGCAGCATGGAAATTAGCTGTAGAGAGCAAATCAACGCCAACTGTATTAGTATTATCTCGTCAAAACTTGCCGGTATTAGACGCTGCAAAAGAGACAGTATACGAAGGTGTTGAAAAAGGCGCTTATGTCGTTTCAGCTTCATCAAAAGAAACTCCGGATGCCCTTTTAATTGCAACGGGTTCTGAAGTTGGCTTGGCAGTAGAAGCGAAAAAAGCATTGCTTGCAGAAGGAATTGACGCATCTGTTGTATCAATGCCATCAATGGACCGCTTTGAAAAGCAGTCGAAGGAATACAAAGAATCTGTATTACCTAAAGCTGTGACGAAGCGTTTAGCAATTGAAATGGGTGCATCACTTGGCTGGCATAAATATGTTGGCTTTGAAGGAGATGTACTGGCAATTGATCAATTTGGTGCATCGGCTCCGGAAAAAATTGTGCTTAAAGAATACGGCTTCACAGTAGAAAATGTAGTTGCTAAAGTAAAAGCGCTATAATTGGAAGCTCCAAAAGCCACTCGTCTTTTACGGCGAGTGGCTTTTAACTTCTTTCAGAGATTGTTCAAACAGTCGAAAAAGTTAAAGCTTTCGCTGGATGCTATGGATTCGCTATGGAGTTCTTTTCGCCGGCGCAAAGTCGTGCATGGGTATGATTAAGCCAAGGGGCAAATAATTTGTAACGTGCGATTTTTTTGAAGGAATGGTACGATAGAAAATGAAAAACGAAGCAATAGATTAAGGATGTGGACGAATGATGACAGCAGAAAAAATCCAAAAAGACATTACTACATATATTGAAAAAGCAATTCATTTATTATCAAGTCAGGCAGATCCAAAAAAATTCGAAGCAATAATTCAGCAGAATATTAATGATAAACGGGAATCATCAACTTCAACGATTGATTTTTATGACCGCCTAATGTTGAATATGGCGTACTTCGTTGAAAACAAAATGGCATGGACAGATCTTGTTCGTTCGGCATTTACTGCTGGGGAAGTGCCCGATGTAAAGTATATCGAAAACGAATTAATGGCACAGCAAATGCGGATTCGCAATAGTGTTGCAGAGAAAATGGACGATTATAAGAAGGCGTTTCATCAGCAATATGAAGAATTAAAAGCGGAAGATGAGGATGTTATTTACGATTATGCTTATGCTTCGGTGGAACATGCATTGCGCGTGGATTTTCTAACATTAGTCTGTGCGAAAAAAGCGGCAATCTTAACAAAAGGCGATATCGAAGAAACGTTAAAAATGATGGATGGCTATATGGCATACTATACAGACCAAATCGTCAATAAAATGACGCTTTCTTAAAAGGAGATACAATAACAATATGAACACACCATTTAATTATTTGCACAAAGCCCCTGTGATGGCTACGGGGAAACAGCCTGCAATCTTTTTATTGCATGGCTTAGGCAGTGATGAAAACGATTTATTGCAGCTCGTCGATTCGTTTTCGGCACAGTGCCATATTTTTAGTTTGCAAGGTCCAATACAGCACCGCCCAGGCTATGCATTTTATACATTTGAAGAAGAGGGCAAACCAGAGCGCGCCATATTCGATAAAGTATTAAAGGGGATTGAAGCTTTTATCCATGAAGCGATAATAGAATTTGACCTGGATGAACAGCAAATTTACATTGTTGGCTTTAATCAAGGAGCGGCGATGGCACAGTCTCTTGCAATGGTAATGGGAAATACGATTCGCGGCACAGCTGCCTTAAGCGGATATTTGCCGGAGTTTGCAGCACTTGAGTATAGCAAAAAGACGATGGATGCATCAAAAATCTTTATTTCTCATGGGGAATATGATTATGATTTCCCGTTTGAATGGGCAGAGCATGCGGTACGGTTCTTTAATGACTACGGCACGAATGTCACGTTTAAATCTTATCCGGTCGGTCATGGCGTGAGTGAGCAAAATTTACATGATTTAATCGCATTTTTGGCGAACGATTTACCGAAAAGTTTAAATTAAAAAAACAGCTGACGAAAAAGGAATCACTTCTCGTCAGCTGTTTTTTATGTGTCCAATAATTGTTCTGCATCGGCAATTGCCATCGGTTTGTAAAAATAGTAGCCTTGACCTGCAGGACAGCCGAGTTGCTGGAGCATGATCAATTGTTCCTCTGTTTCAATCCCTTCGGCAATCGGGCGCATTTTAATATTTTTCGCCAATTGGATAATTGTTTGCACGATGGCATACATTCCGGGCTCATTCATGGAACTGACAAAGCTTCGGTCGATTTTTATTTCAGAAAACGGCAGCTGCGGCAAATAGCTTAATGAAGAAAAACCTACCCCGAAATCATCGATCGAGCACTCAATTCCGAGCTCCTTCAGTCGCGCCAAAATCTCTTTTGCCTTTGCAAAGTCAACCAATTCGATGCTTTCCGTCACTTCAAGCTTAATATACTTTGCCGGGACATTAAATTTGTTGAATGTATCCAAAATATTTTTTAAAAAATTGGGATCGTAAAAATGGTCAGGTGAAATATTAAGTGCGACCGGCAATATTTTTTTTCCTTCATCTATACGGTTTTGAAGCCAAACCAATACCTTTTTGAAGTTCAATAAATCAATGTCTTTAATTTTCCCTGATTGTTCCGCAATCGGAATGTATTTAACAGGTGAAATAAAACCGAGCTTGCTTGAATTCCAGCGGGATAATGCTTCAAATCCTTCCACTTCAATCGTCGTAAAGTTGATTTTCGGCTGCAAGTACACTTCAAATTCCTCATGATGAAGCGCGTAGGCTAATTGGTTGAAAATTTCCATTTCTTCTGTGAGCTGTTTCGTGCTGTTTTCCTCATACATTGCAAAACTTGTACCGCTTAAATTACGTGCTTTGGATAGGGCGATATCGGTTTGATGAATGCATTGCTCGACTGTCAACGCCTTATCAAAAGTTGTGTAGCCGATTTTTAATGTAATGTAGTTTTCCTTTCCATCAATAATAAATGGTACGAGTGTTAGTGGCTCGACATGTTTATGATGGTACTTGAAACGATCAGCCTCTGCTTTTTTGCCCAAAATTATGGAGTTCGAAAAACGCGAAATAAGCTCATCGCCTGCCGGTAAATACTCTCGCATCCTATCCGCCATTTGACGTAATAGCTCGGCCCCTGCTTGTCGACCGTACAAATCAACAACTTTGTTGAATTCAGCCGGGTGGATAATCGCAACAAATCCTGATTCCCCTGCTTCGATCCATTCAGCCAATTCCGATTTAAAATAGTGCAGATTCGGCAAATTTGTCTCGACGTCATAAAAAGCGAGACGGCTAAGCTCAATCTTTTGCTCGGCATATTTAACTGCAAGCTGAATTAGCAACGCCAACCGGTTCAAGTAGTTAATATCAATTTGCTTTAAGTCGGCATCATCTTGGTTAAATAATGTTAAAATGCCGATCACTTCATTTTGAGGCGTTAAAATAGGCTTCGTCCACGAGCCCCGGATAAAGTTTAGATTACAGTATTTAAAGAGCTGTGCATGTTGCTGGGCTGTGCCGAAGTCCTTTAAATAAACGGCAATCGGATTAAAGCACGAATTTGGCGCAATCGTAAAAAGATCAAGCTCATTAACGACATGGACAGGGAGTGTATGCGAACCTAATGATTTGATTTCATGATGTTGATCGAATAAATGGATTGTGCAATATACATCACGAATATAATACAGCTCTATTTTCCAGGAAATTAAGTTCAAAATAGATTGTAAATTATCTTCATTATCAATCGCTTCGTAAACTTCATGCTCCAATTTGTAAATCATTTTATTTAACTCTGCTTCTGTCGTATCTTCACATGTCAATAAAATATATTGAATAATGTTGTCTTCGCACCGAAGCGGGTGAAGCGTAATGGAGTTCCAAAAAGCGGAACCCTCTTTTGTATAATGTAAAATCGTGAATTTTTTTGCAATGCCGGATTTTAAATGTGAATTTAGTTCTTTAATTGATTTTTCATTCGTGCGATGTCCATTTAAAATATTTATATTTTGATTAATTACTTGGTCGTCTTCAAATGCCGTCAATTTCAAAAAATGATGATTTGCATGTAGAATAGGTATATTTTCATCATTGGCATCAATGATAAGAGATCCTTTCGAAAGCTGGTTACTTAAGGTTTTTAACCATATAAATAATCGATCTTTTGATAGGGGTATGGACTGATCAAGTGACATTATAACTTCCCCTTTAAAAAATTATTGTGAGTTTTAATTAAAGTATAACAAATTTCCTATAATTTGAAAGTATGATAATTATAATATGTAAAAAGTTCATTTTATTTAAGCCTTAAATCCTGTGAAAAAGGGTAAAAGCTTTTTTTAATGTTTAAAATTATAGCGTGAATTGGCAAAAAAAAGAAACTAGCAAAAATGATTGCTAGTTTCACCGGATTTTTATTTCCTGTACTCGTCCATTTTATTCGATATCTTTTCTTTTGCTTCCGCGATCTTTTCCTGTGCTTCGCCTTTTAGCTGATCTCGTTTTCCTTCAGCCTGTAGTAAAGGATCATCTGTCCGACTGCCGAGTGATTCTTTTATTTCACCTTTTAATTTGTTGCCGGCGCCTTTTAGTTTATCAGAAAATGCATTTGACATAGCATATACCTCCTAAAAGTTTGTACAGTTATCTTTTCCCCTAAAACTAAAAGCTAAACAAGTGAATAAATTCAAACTTCTATCAACTGGCGCTCATTGCTGCTCTTCACACCTCGTACTACTGCAGGCGGTTGCCGCAGCCCCGGATTTTTGCCTATCCGTAGCAGCCATACAGCCCGATTAATTGTTCATTTGAATATCGGATAAGATTTTAAAATAAACGCCTTTATAATGCTCGCTGATTTCGTGGCGCAATATGTCCAAATCTACCATTGTTTGTTTGCCCACATTTTCGCCCAATTTGTCAAATAGCTTTGTCAATGCATTGAGAAAGAGCTCGCGCATATGATCAAAGTCATTATTTCGGAAGCTGCTGTTAATATCAAACGCTTCCAGGGAGGTTAACTGCTTTGATGCGCCCGCAAAACGGTCATCATATACGGTGTAGCTCTCGTCGGTAATGATAATAATATGTAAAGTTTCATGTGATATAGTGCGCAATTCGATGTTTGTGCTATGTTTTTTTACATCCATAATTTCGTGAATTCCATATTTGTGTTTAATAAAAAATAATGACATATAAATCCCTCCTATGTATTAAAACAATCTATTTAAAGTATAGTGTAAAATAATGTAAAAATACAAGGATCTTGGCTCTTTACCAAAAGTTAGGGATGACAAAACTTCATGCCAAGGCGAGTTGATTGGAATGGAGGGGAGGAGACTCCAGCGGGAACAGCAAAATTTATTTTGCGACGAAAGCGTAGCGGCAGGAGCACCGAGGGAGAGACTAGGAACAAAAGCTAAGTACGCCACGTCCTGTGGCA